>NZ_CP146069.1:695320-853141 GCF_037023735.1 Roseovarius sp. S88
GATCGCATTTTGCAGCGCGTGGCGGCACCCGAAACATCCGACTATTTTCGGGCGCTGCATCAGGGGCACGGCGTTGAGATCGTCGAGGGCGTGGGCCTTGAGACGCTCTTGGGCGAAGGTCACGTCAGCGGCGCAAGATTGAGCGATGGGCGTCAACTGGACGTCGACTTTGTCATCGTTGGCGTGGGTATCACCCCGGACACCAGGCTGGCTGAGGCGGCGGGTATCGAGATTGACAATGGGATCAAGGTCGATGCTCTGGGTCAAACCAGTGTTGAGGGCATCTGGGCGGCGGGAGATTGCGCGTCTTTCCCGCATGATCAGGGGCGCTTGCGGTTGGAAAGCGTGCCCAATGCCATTGATATGGCCGAATGCGTGGCTGAAAACCTGTTGGGCGCGGGCAAAGCCTATGTGCCGCAGCCTTGGTTCTGGTCGGATCAATATGGCGTGAAACTGCAGATTGCCGGGCTGAACACCGGCTATGATCGTGTAATCACGCGCCAGGCGGAGAACGGCGTGTCTTTCTGGTACTTCAAAGGTGACACTCTCTTGGCCGTGGATGCCGCCAATGACGCGCGGGCCTATATGGTGGGCAAGCGGTTGATCGACAGTGGCAAGACGGCGGATGCGGATGTGGTGGCTGATCCCGATGCTGATCTCAAGGCGCTGTTGCGCGCGTGAGGATCATTGGCGGCGCATTCCGTGGCCGCAAACTGGCCTCTGTTGGCAAGGGCGATGACGCTGCGCGTTTGCGCCCCACTTCAGACCGCGTTCGCGAAAGTCTGTTCAATGTGCTGATGTCCCGGTTTTCCGCCCGGGTCGAGGGCGTCGCGGTGCTGGATATCTTTGCCGGGACAGGGGCGCTCGGGCTTGAGGCTTTGTCGCGGGGCGCGGGCAACGTGACCTTTGTCGAAAATGGCCGTGTGGCACAACGCATCTTGCGTCAGAACATTGCGCTCTGCGGTGTTGAGACGGACGCAAAACTCATCTCGCGCGATGCTTGCAAGCTTGGTGCGTCTGATGACCCGTTTGACCTGATCTTTCTGGACCCGCCTTATGGCAAGGGGCTGGGAGAGGCCGCCATGAAAGCGGCAATCTCGGGCGGATGGCTGTCTGAGGACGCGCTTGTTATCTGGGAAGAAGGTGGTGCTGTTACGGTGCCCGAAGGTTTGACGCAGCTGGATGAGCGCAGTTATGGCGACACGGTGATCCGTATTCTTGAGCGTAGCTAGCCTTTCATCAGGTCTGGCAAATCGCCCGTCAGTCCCGCCGCCTCTCGGATGAATCCGCGCCGCAGGGCGGGCATTTTGTTGATCGCGCCCATGCCTAGATCACGGGCAAAGCGCAAAAACGGGTTATCGTTGGAAAACAGACGATTGGTCAGGTCCGTCGTCAGGGCCAGCGTGGTGGTGTCAAACCGCCGCCATTGCTGATACCGGGCCAGAACATCCGGCGCGGCGAAATCCTCACCTCGCCGGGTAGCGTCGGAAATAACCTGTGCCAAGGCTCCGACGTCGCGCAGTCCGGCATTGAGGCCCTGACCGGCAATCGGGTGCAACCCATGCGCCGCATCGCCAATGAGGGCCACACGTTCAGCCACGAAACTGTTGGCGAGGCTGAGGCCAAGGGGATAAGTGTAGCGTTTGCCGCGCAGTGAGATATCGCCGAGAAAATCACCAAAACGAGGGCGCAGGACCTCCATAAATTCGGCATCGGAGAGGGCCGCGAAACGCGCGGCTGTTTCGGCTGTTTCGGACCACACAATTGAGCTGACATTGCCGGGAAGCGGCAGAATTGCGAGCGGTCCGGGGGGCATGAAGAACTGATGCGCTATGCCGTGGTGCGGCAACTCATGTTCGATGGCCGCGACCAGGGCGGTCTGGCCATACTGCCAGCCGGTGCGCGAAATGCCGGCGCGCTGTGCCGTGCCGGATGTGCGCCCGTCAGACCCGATCAGCAAACGCGCATCCAGCGTTTTGCCTGAGGCAAGTGCCAAACGCACGCCCTTGGCATCCGCCTCTTGCGCCACGACTGTGTCGGTGACCTGCGTGATCGCGGGGTGTACCTTCATCGCGTCCAGAAACGCGCGCCGCAAATAGCGGTCTTCCAGCATATGCCCCATCGGGCCTTCTTCGATCTCGGCATGATCGAAATGCAGGAAGAACGGTGCCGCCCCTTCGCCAGCGCGCCCATCTGTGACCTTGATTTCAAGCATCGGTTGGGCGTTTTCGGCCACGGAGTCCCAGATGCCTATGCCAGACAAGAGCCGAACAGACGCCAGTGCCAAAGCATAAGAGCGACCATCGAACCCGGCATTCTTGCGCACGGTCTGGGGCAGGCTGTCTATGATCGTCACGCTTTGCCCGGCCTGTGCCAAGGCCAAAGCCAGTGCGGGGCCGGTAAGACCTCCTCCGACAATCACGATATCCTGCGGCTGTGCCATGTGCCTCAATATGCGCGCCTTTCACCGAATGTCTATGCGTTGACACGCCCTTGCGTTGACCTGCCGCATCTGCGTTGATTAGGGCTGAACCGGTTCGGGGAGAAAACATGCAGGACTGGCTGAAAATGAGCGCTGCGGATTTGGGTCGTGGGATTGAGGCTGGTGAGATCGGCCCAGTGGCTCTGACCGAGACGTATCTGGCGGCGATTGACGCGCATCCCGAGCGTGACCGCATCTATTCCGTGGTGACCCATGACCGCGCCCGCGCCGAAGCTAAGGCCGCCGAAGATCGGGCCAAGGCAGGGCTGCGTCTGGGGCCTCTCGATGGTGTGCCGATCAGTTGGAAAGACCTTTTTGACACGGCGGGTGCGGCAACAGAGGCGGGCAGCAAACTGTTGGAAGGGCGCGTGCCGGGCAAAGATGCAGAGGTTTTGCGCAACGCCACAGCCGCAGGTCTGGTGTGTCTTGGCAAAACCCATATGAGCGAATTGGCGTTTTCCGGCCTGGGCCTGAATCCGATGACCGCCACGTCACCCAACATCAATGATCCCAAGGCCGTTCCGGGCGGCTCCTCCTCCGGGGCGGCGTCGAGCGTCGCCTTTGATCTTGCGGCCTGTGGTATTGGCTCGGACACGGGCGGCTCTGTGCGCATACCCTCGGCCTGGAATGATCTGGTCGGTTTGAAAACCACATCCGGGCGCATGTCGCTCAATGGTGTGGTGCCGCTCTGCGCGCGGTTTGACACGGTTGGACCTTTGTCACGTTCGGTCGAGGACTGTGCGTTGATGTTGGCAGCGCTAGAGGGTGGTAAGGCGGCGGATTTGCACGCTGTCTCGTTACAGGGGATGCGGTTCGCTGTGCTGCAGACCGTTGCGATGGATGATGTGCGCGATGCCCCTCTCAAAGGGTTCGAAGAGGCCGTTGAGCGGCTTCGCGCGGCAGGTGCCAGCATTGAACCCATCGAAGCGCCCGAAGTGGCGGAGGCCATGCCGCTTTCCGGTGTGCTCTTCACCTCCGAAGCCTATGGCACCTGGGGCGATGTGATCGAGGCCAGCCCGGACAAGATGTTTGCCCCGATTTTGGAGCGGTTCCGCTCGGGCAAAGAGTTCCGTGCGGCCGACTATGTTGCGGCCTGGCGCAAGCTGGATGCACTGCGCAATGCATGGAATAGCCGCGTTGCAGGGTTCGATGCGGTCCTCCTGCCCACCGCTCCGATCCTGCCGCCCAATGTCGAGCGATTGATGACGGATGAAGACTATTACGTGACTGAAAACCTTCTGTCCCTGCGCAACACGCGCATTGGCAATTTGATGGGGCTGTGCGCTGTGTCCATGCCGACCGGTGTGCCAAGCTGCGGACTTATGCTCTTTGGCAAACCGTTTGAGGAAGAGCATCTGCTGCGTGTGGCGCGGGCCGCCGAGCTGGCGCTGGGCTAGGGGATGCAACCGCTGCGTCTTTCTGGTCGGGGTTTGTCGCCCGAGGCGCTAGAGATCGCGACGCATGGGCTGTGCAAACTTGAGATCAGCGACAAGGGACTTGCGCGCATGGCTGAGGCGCGCGCTTTGGTTGACAGGGCCGTCGCCGAGGGCACGCCTGTTTACGGCGTGACAACCGGGTTGGGCGCGCGGGCCACAGAGGTGCTGGACGCAGGCACATTGGCCAACTTCTCGCGCCAGACGTTGGAGGGCAGGGCGCAGGACATGGGCGCGCCTCTTGCGCCGGAGACAGTGCGCGCCACCCTGATTGTGCGACTCAACACGATGCTCTTGGGTCACAGCGGCGCACGTCCCGAAGTGGCGGAGTTTCTGGCGCAGGTGATCAACGCAGGTCTGACGCCAGAGGTTGGATCGCTGGGGTCCATTGGTGCGGGTGATCTGGTGATCAATGCCGCGATGGGGCGGACCTTGCTGGGCGAAGGTGAGATGCGAGGCAATGAAGGTGTTCGGCCTTCCCGCGACGCCCTGAAAGACTTTGGTCTGACACCGCTTGATCCAGCTCCGCGCGATGGTTTGGCCCTTGCCAATCACAGCGGGTATTCTGCGGCACTCGCGGCGATGACCCTTGCGAAAGCCACGCGGGTTTACGGCGCAACACAGGCTGCTGCAGCCCTCTCGCTGGAAGCGTTCCGCGCCAATCTCGGGCCGTTTGAAGATCGTGTACTTGCGGTCAAGCCATTGCCAGGACAGGGCAAGGCCGCAGCACATTTGCGAGAGTTATTGGATGGCAGTTCCCTATGGGTGCCGGGCGCGGCTCGACGGTTGCAGGATCCGCTGTCCTTTCGCAATATTCCGCAAATTCACGGCGGTTTGGAAACCGCACTGGCGCATCTGCGGCAGGTCGTTGAGATCGAGCTGAACGGGTCCAGCGACAACCCCATAACGCTGGCCGAAGACGAAGACATCCTGTCCTGCGGCGGCTATCACACCACCGAACTTGCACTTGCCGCCGAGGGCGTGAGCCGTGCTTGGCAACATGTGGCCATGGGGCAGGTCGCGCGCATCGCGCGCATGATGGAGCCAGAGCTTACCGGTTTGCTGCTTTTCCTCGCCAAGCCAGACAGCGGGTCAAATGGTTTTGCGCCGCTCTTGAAAGTGGTCGAGGCACTGGCGGCAGAAATAACACAAGCCGCACAGCCCGTGCCGGTTTGGCCCAGCATAAATGCGCGCGGTGTTGAAGATGCGCTCAGCGCAGGATCAGCGACGCTCAATGCCTTGTCGCGTAGTGTTGAAATGGCTGCTAAATTGTCTGCTATTGAACTGGTTGTCGCTGCGCAAGGTGTTGATTTCAGGGAAACTTCCCAAGAACTTGGTGGTCCGATGCGAGACTGGCATGCCCGTGTCCGCCGCCATGTTGCACCGCTTGGTTGTGATCGCCCTCTGGGTAGAGAGATCGACGCGCTGTCAGAAGCGTTGCACAGTTTCACGAGTCCCGAAGCTAAGTAATTGCCAAAAATGCCACATTTTCGCGCATAGACCCGGAGTTTTGCTGGACGGACTCCGCGCGCTTTTGTAGATTCACCTCAAGCGGGGCACCTATGATCCCGTAAAACTGAGGCAGTCTTGATGTTCCCCGAGCGGTTTTCGAACCTTCCGGAATATGCGTTTCCGCGTCTGCGGAGCTTGCTCGATGCGCATCCAGCAGGCGGTGAAGCTGTGCATATGACTATCGGCGAGCCGCAGCACGCTTTTCCGGACTGGGTCAGCGACGCGATCGCCGAACATGCGGGCGAATTCCGCAAATACCCACAAAATGAGGGCCTGCCGGAGCTAAACGGGGCCATGTGCGACTGGATCGCGCGACGCTTTGGCGCAACCCTGAACCCTGATCAGAACATCATGGCGCTGAACGGAACCCGTGAAGGGCTCTACAACGCGATGATGGCGCTATGCCCTGAAACCAAGGGTGGCAAGACGCCGATCATTCTGCTGCCGAACCCGTTTTACCAATGTTACATGGTGGCTGCGCTGAGCGTTGGGGCAGAGCCGATGTTTCTGCCGACATCCGCAGAGACAGGCTTTCTGCCGGATTTTGACAGCCTTTCGGAAGATGTTCTGAACCGCGTGGCCGTGGCCTATATGTGTTCGCCATCAAATCCGCAGGGAGCTGTGGCCAGCGCCGATTACTGGCGTAACCTTCTGGCTTTGGCGGAAAAATACGACTTCAAAATTTTTGCGGATGAGTGTTATTCCGAAATCTACTGCGACACGCCGCCCACCGGCGCGCTTGAGGTTGCGGACCAGACTGGTGCGGACCCTGAACGTGTTGTGGTCTTCAACAGCCTGTCCAAACGCTCCAACCTGGCCGGAATGCGGTGTGGGTTTGCGGCGACAGGGCCGGAAAGCACCAAACGCATCCGGCTCTTGCGCTCCTACGCGGGCGCGCCGTTGCCCAACCCGCTGCAACGCGCTGCGGCACGCGTATGGGCCGACGAAGCGCATGTTGAGGAAAACCGCAGGCTCTACCAAGAGAAATACACCGTTGCAGATGACATCCTGGGCGATGTTCCGGGATATCGTTCGCCACAAGCAGGGTTTTTCCTTTGGCTGCCTGTTGAGGACGGCGAAGAGGCCGCATTGAAGCTCTGGACAGAAACCGGCGTTCGGGTGCTTCCCGGCGCTTATCTGAGCCAGGACGCCCCGGGTGGCAATCCGGGCAAACAGTATATCCGGGCCGCTATGGTGGCCCCAAAAGACGAGGTGGCGCACGGCCTGACACGGCTTCGCGACTGCCTTTACAGATAACGAGGACGAGGCAAACATGGCATTTCAGACACGCGGACGCGATCCCCTGTTGGACAGCACGATGGCAGAAGCCATCGAAAAACGAGGCAAAGAGCTTTTGGGGCTGACCTTGTTGGGTCTTGGGGTCATGGCAGCGATGTTGATTGGGTCTTACCATCCCGATGACCCAAGCTGGATGTCGGCCACGGATGCGCCAGTGCAGAACATGCTGGGCCGGATCGGGGCGTCGATTGCCGCGCCTCTGTTTATGATTGTCGGCTGGGGTGCCTGGGGTCTCGCTATAGTGCTTGGCGTGTGGGGCGCGCGCTTTGCCCTGCACCGTGGAGAAGACCGCGCCATTGGTCGCCTGATCTTTGCGCCGATCTGGATTGCCGTTCTGGCGCTTTATGCATCATCTCTGACTCCAAACGGAACTTGGGCCGCGACGCATAGTTTCGGGCTTGGCGGTCTCTTTGGTGACACGGTTTTGGGAACTGTGCTGGGCGTTTTGCCAGTTGGCGCAAGCTTTGGTCTCAAGGTTCTCTCGCTTGTTCTGGGCGCTGGAATGCTGGTGCTTGGCGCGTTTGTGCTTGGCTTCACACGGTTTGAGCTGACGACAATCCTGCGCTTCCTCCTGGTCGGTGTGATCATGACCTACGCGATGATCATGGCGGGTCTTGGCCGTGGGGCTGTGTTGTCCGCGCGTGCTGCCAAATCTGTGCAATCCAGGACATCAGATTGGCGGGCGCGTCGCGCGGTCGACCGGGCCGAGGCCGAAGAGCTGCGTCAGGCAGAAGTTGCCGTGCCCGAACCACGCGTGCGCCGCGCGCCTGTGATGACAGCACCAGAAGTGCCTATGACGCACAGCGCCGAGATTGTGCCTATGCCGGCACCAGCGCCTGAAAAAACTGGCGGTCTCTTGTCGCGCATGCCTTCGCTGATGCGCCGTGGCGACCGACAAATGACGGAAGAGCTTCCTGAGTTTGACCCGATTGTGGATGGCTCAATTGCGCCGACAGAACGGGTCAAGGCCAAGATCACGGACGTCATTAAGAGCCGCGTGAGTATGGGGCAACCGACATATCCCGAAGATCTTGACCAAGCCGAACAACCCTTGGCGCTCAACTCAGGTGGCTCGTCTGGTTTTCCTGCGGAGCCTCCCCTTACAGCAGCCCATGCGACGATCCCCACAGCGCCAGAGATGCCTGACTACGAGATGGAGGCCGAGGATATCTACAGCCAAGCCTACCAACCTGCTCCGGCCGTGGCACAAACGCAAGCGATGCCAGTCGCCGAGCCCAAGACAGTCGTGCAGCACCCCCGCGCCGCGCACCTCAGCAGTCAAGTCAGGCCCGCGCTGAAGCGCAGCCAACGCTGCAATTGGAAGATAAACCCAAAGTACAATACGAGCTTCCGCCCTTGGGCCTTCTTTCCAACCCGGGTCAGATTCAGCGTCATCACCTCAGCGATGAAGCCTTGGAAGAAAACGCGCGCATGCTGGAAAGCGTGCTCGACGACTATGGTGTGAAGGGTGATATCGTAAGTGTGCGTCCCGGCCCTGTCGTGACCATGTACGAGCTTGAGCCTGCACCGGGCCTCAAAGCCAGCCGTGTGATCGGCCTCGCTGATGACATCGCCCGGTCGATGTCTGCGCTCAGCGCACGGGTCAGTACTGTGCCGGGCCGTTCGGTGATCGGCATCGAGCTTCCCAATGACAACCGCGAAATGGTTGTGTTGCGCGAGATCCTCTCAACGCGCGACTTTGGCGACGGCAATCAGAAGCTGCCGCTGGCGCTGGGCAAAGATATCGGCGGTGATCCGATTGTGTCCAACCTCGCCAAGATGCCCCACCTTCTTATTGCCGGCACCACCGGTTCGGGTAAATCCGTAGCGATCAACACCATGATCCTGAGCCTGCTTTACAAGCTCACACCAGAAGAATGCCGGTTGATCATGATCGACCCCAAGATGCTGGAACTCAGCGTATATGACGGCATTCCGCATCTTCTTTCCCCGGTTGTGACAGATCCCAAAAAGGCGGTTGTTGCCCTCAAATGGGTGGTGGCGGAGATGGAAGACCGCTATCGCAAAATGTCCAAAATGGGTGTGCGCAACATTGACGGCTACAATGGTCGCGTGGCCGATGCGCTGGCTAAGAACGAAATGTTCAGCCGCACGGTGCAAACCGGCTTTGACGATGAGACCGGTGAGCCGGTCTTCGAGACCGAAGAATTTGCACCTGAAAAGATGCCGTATATCGTCGTGATCGTGGATGAGATGGCCGATCTGATGATGGTCGCGGGCAAAGAGATCGAAGCCTGCATTCAGCGTCTGGCGCAAATGGCGCGGGCCTCGGGCATCCATCTGATCATGGCCACGCAGCGCCCGTCCGTGGACGTCATCACCGGCACGATCAAGGCCAACTTCCCAACGCGGATTAGCTTCCAGGTGACGTCGAAAGTCGACAGCCGCACGATCCTGGGTGAAATGGGGGCCGAGCAGCTTCTGGGCATGGGTGACATGCTCTACATGGCGGGCGGCGGAAAGATCACCCGCTGTCATGGGCCGTTCGTGAGTGACGAAGAGGTCGAAGAAGTTGTGAACCACCTCAAGGCCTACGGGCCGCCAGAATATGTAGGTGGCGTGCAGGATGGCCCGGAAGAGGAAAAGGCCAGCAATATCGACGCGGTTCTGGGCCTCACGGGTGGCAACACCGATGGCGAAGACGCGCTTTATGACACCGCTGTGCAGATCGCCATCACAGACCGAAAATGTTCCACGTCCTACATTCAGCGCAAGCTGGCCATCGGGTACAACAAGGCCGCGCGGCTTGTGGAGCAGATGGAGGACGAAGGCATTGTGAGTGCAGCCAACCATGTTGGCAAACGCGAGATTCTGGTGCCTGAGCCGCAATAAGGCTCTCGAACCGAAAGACATGGAAAGGGGCGCTTCTCAGCGCCCCTTTTTACAAGAACACCCGCTCAAAGCTCCAGTATGCGCCGATAAGTGCGATCACCACAGATGCCGGGATGGCAATCCGGGCGCGATACCAGTCCTTTTGGCCAAACCACAGCCCCACAGCCAGCAACGCCAAGGCGATAACCGTAAGCTGCCCGACCTCGACACCAATGTTGAACGCAATCAGCGAGGCGATGAACCGGCTGGGTTCCAGCCCGAACTCTCCCAGCACCGATGCAAAGCCAAGCCCGTGCAAGAGGCCAAAGCCGAAGATCACGAAGGGCCGCCATGGGGTCATGCGCCGGGCAAAGATATTCTCAACCGCGACATAAACAATCGACAGCGCAATCAAGGGCTCCACGATACTGCCCGGAATGTTCACAATCCCAAGCGTTGCCAGAGCCAGCGTGATCGTGTGCGCCACTGTAAAAGCGGACACTTGGATAAGCAGTGGGCGCATCTGCATTGAGAAGAAAAACAAACCCAGCACGAACAGGATATGATCGAGGCCCTTGGGAATGATGTGATCAAAGCCAGAGATCAGATACCGCATGAAATTCTGCCCCGCGGTTTCTTCAAAACTGCCGACGCGGGGTAGTGGCGGGCTCAGCGCGCCGGGTTCGACAATGCCGGTAAAGGGGGCCTCGACCGTCTCGCCTTGCCGCAAGACCAGAGAGCCAAACCGCGCATCCCATCCGATTTGAAGAGGGTCACCCCCCGGCGGCAGCACCGCGCTCAGGCTGACCATCGTATCACGAGGGTTCTCTGCATTGTCTTCGGGGATCACGTCGATCTTGCCCAAAACAGGGGTGAGCGTTATGTCCCCCGCCCGAAGCTTCAAGCCGTCAGCGAAAGCAGGCCAGGTTTCCTTGAAAGCATCTGCCAAGGCGACATCTGACAAGGTTCGTAGAGTGTCGTAATCCTCGGCTTGCGCGCTGTCATTGGTATCGTCGACCTGCGACAGGTTAACGCCTGCAATGATAGCTTCGGCATTGAGGCGCACCGTTATGGACAGGCTCGTATCTTCGATTTCGAAATCGGCAACCGCAGGTCGGACCTCGTGCGCGAGTGCAGGTCCTCCCAAAAGCGCAAACCCTATCACCAAGGCTTGTGTTGACTTCGCCCTCAGCAAGGTCAGGATTAACGGTATGAGCAAAAATCTGACCATGATTGTTCGAATAACCTGTGCAGTTTGGATGGTATTTCCGGCTGGAACAGTTCAAGCACATGAACTGTTTTTGCAACCCCAATCCTATCAACTTGCCGTTGGTGGTCCGCTGGTGGCGGAAGTGAGAGTTGGAGAAGGGTTTGACGGCGGTCGGTCGATCTACAATCCCGACAAATTCCGGCGCTTTGAACTGGCTGCGGAGGACACGTTACAACCTGTTCCGGGGCGTCTGGGAGATTTGCCTTCGGTCAACATTGAGACGCAGTCAGAAGGCCTTCACATTCTGATCCACGAATCCACAGATCAAAAACTGCGCTACACCAAATTCGCCAAGTTCGAGAAATTCGCGCGTCATAAGGATTTGACTCAGGCCATCGCAGCGCATGAGGAACGAGGCTTACCAAAGGACGATTTCACCGAGGCTTACTCACGCTACGCCAAGTCACTTATTGCCGTTGGCAATGGCGCAGGGCAGGATCGTGCCTTTGGACTCGAAACCGAAATTGTCGCTCTGGCGAACCCTTACACCGATGATCTTTGGGGTGAGATGGCCGTACAAGTGTTTTATCGCGGTGAACCACGTGTGGATGCGCAAGTCGAGATGTTTGAACGTATGGGCAAAGAGGTCACGATCACTTGGCACCGCACAGATGAAAACGGCCACGCCTACCTGCCGGTTCAGCCTGGCGGTGAATACATGCTTGATGCGGTCGTGATCCGCGAACCCAATGCAGCCTTGGCCAAGGACCTCGGCGCAGTATGGGAGACGCTGTGGGCCAACCTGACCTTTTCGGTGCCAGACGCACCGTAAACGGCCAAATTTCGGCTGCCGCTCCCGTTTGCTATCGCATAACAGTCCGCTAACGCCTATCTTCGACATAGAGCAGACACAAAACGAGGTGCGCAAACATGCGGCTCATTGCCTTTGCACTTGGCCTTTTGTTGGCCACGCCCGCTGTGGCGGAAAAACTGTCACTGAACGAGATTTCCCAGTATCTCAACGGGTTCAAGACCGCCTCTGGCGAGTTCACCCAGATCAATGATGATGGCACCATTTCCACAGGTCAGATTTACATCAAACGCCCCGGACGTGTGCGGTTTGAATATAACCCGCCGGAGCAAATCCTTGTGGTGGCGGATGGTGATACAGTTGGCGTGGTTGACGGCAAATCCAACACCGGTCCTGAGGCCTATCCGCTACACCGCACGCCGCTCAAGATCATTCTGGCACGAAATGTTGATCTCAGCCGGGCGAGAATGGTCACAGGCCATGTCAGCGACGGCAAAACCACGACAGTGCGAGCTCAGGATCCTGAAAACCCCGAATACGGGAGTATCGAATTGGTCTTTACAGCCAGCCCCGTTGAGCTGCGTCAGTGGGTGATCAATGACGGCGCGGGAAGCCGCACCACCGTTGTTCTCGGTGATCTCAATAAGGGTGTTTCACTCGATAACGAGCGTTTTGTCATCCCTGGCAAGGGCGTGAACACCCAGGATCGTCAGTAGGCTGGCATCGTATCAGGCACCGCATGAATTGAGCTGTGCGCGATAGGTCTGGGACCGCACGGCGACATCATCTGCAATGCGCAAGAGCCACGGCTTACCGTTGTAAGAGCCGCGCTTAAACCCGGTGCGCCCCTCATGATAAGCAAGGTACTGGTTGCGTGTATCAGCCAAACCGATGCCAAGTCGCTGATTGGATTGCGACATGTACCAGCCCATGAAATCGGCGGCATCCCGAATGTCGTCGCGGCGTGCGCCAAAGCTGCGTGTCTCTTTTTGGTATTCTTCCCACGTGCCATCCAGCGCCTGACTGTAGCCAAAGGCCGAGCTTTGACGCCCCATTGGGATCACACCGAGGCTCCATTGGAACGGGGTGCGCGCATCAGAGACAAACTTGCTCTCCTGATAGATCGTGGCCATCTGCACATGAACCGGGACGCCCCAACGTCGCTCGGCCGCGCGGAACGCCCGAAGATATTGCGGCTTCTGCGCAACAATCGTGCACGCATTGTCCAGGTTTCTGGGAGGTGGCCCGCTGCTCCGACTCCCGCAGGAGACCAGAATACCCAAAGACACCAATAGCATTAAGGACTGCAATGACCGCTTCATCTGCCTCAACCTCATTATTTTTTTGATTTATTTTAGCCTAAAATAGGTCGCTGGGGAATCCCGTAAATACGTTTTTGATGCGTCATATTGTGGTGCGGCTGTTCACACACTGTTTCCCGGATTTGAGGCCTCAGGGGTTGGACAAATAGGTGTTGAACGAAGTAGTGTAGCGGCGTAGGGGCTAGTAGAAATGTTAAAGACACGTGCAAAATATTACCTTGGTCAAGTTGTCCGCCACAGAAAGCATCCTTTCCGTGGCGTGGTCTTTGACGTGGATCCAGAGTTTTCCAACACAGAAGAATGGTATGACTCAATTCCGGAGGAAAGCCGCCCGGTCAAGGATCAGCCGTTTTACCATTTGTTGGCCGAAAATGATCAGACCTATTACGTGGCCTATGTCAGCGAGCAGAACCTGATCGCTGACTATTCAGGCGAACCGGTCGATCATCCTGACATTCCGGATATGTTTGGTCCGTTCGAGGACGGTCACTATCCTCTGCACTTCCAATTGAACTAAGACGCTTTAGTAACCAAGCGCGCAGCCGTCTTTTCTCGGATCAGACGCGCCTTCAAGCACGCCGTCATCGCGGATTCGTATCGCTTGAGCGCCGCCGATAGCCGTATCAGGAATGATCACGTTGTGGCCCATATCCGCCAAAGCTTGGTGTACCTCAGGCGCATAGCCGCGTTCGACTTTCAACTCATCCGCATCCGCAAAGGTGCGGGGTGCATCTAGGGCGGTTTGCAGGTCCATGTCAAAGTCGCGCAGGTTTGAGACAAACCGTGCATGGCCGGTGGACTGATACGCCCCTCCCATCACGCCGAACGGCAGGGTCACGCGACCATTTTCGGCCAGCATGCCAGGGATGATCGTATGCATCGGGCGCTTGCCGCCGCCAAATTCGTTGGGGTGGCCTTTTTCGAGATTGAAGCCCGCGCCGCGGTTCTGAAATAGAATTCCAAACTTTTCCGAGGCAATGCCGGATCCAAAGCCATGGAAGATTGAATAGATGAGCGAGACTGCCATGCGATCTTTGTCCACCACAGTGATGTAAATCGTGTCTTTGTGCACGGCCTCGGAGATCTGCGTCGCGCTCTGCATGGCGCGCTTGGGATTGATCAACGCGGCCAATTTGGCCGCTGTTTCAGGAGAGACCATATGTGCCAGACGCGCGGTGTGATCCGGGTCTGCCATAAAGCGGTTGCGCGCATCGTAGGCCAGCTTTGTTGCCTCTGCTTCGATATGCACGCGTTCCGCGCCCTGAGGGTCCATTCCGGCAATATCGAAATGTGACAGGATATTGAGAAGCAAGATCGCAGTTGCCCCCTGACCGTTGGGGGGTGCTCGTAGAGGTCAACACCTTTGTAGCGGCCGCTGATCGGGTCGCTGGGCAAGCAGGCGGTTGCGGCAAAATCCTCGGCGCTGTGCGCACCGCCCATTTCGGTCAATGTGCGCAACATGTCATCAGCGATCTCACCGGTGTAGAATGCATCACGCCCGTCCTTTGCGATGCGGCGCAGAACCTCGGCTTGCCCGGGTGCATGGAACATGTCGCCAACGCCAAAGGGATTTCCGTTTTTTGAAAAATGCGTGATGCCGTGGCCCTGAAGGCATGTGGTGGCCTCAGGCAGATCATCGGCAACGCGTGGCGCAATGGGTATGCCGGTTTCGGCATAGTGAATGCTGGGTGCCAATAGCGCATCGAGGCCCAGTTTGCCTTCGGTTTCGGACAGATGGCAAAACGCGTCCACCGCCCCCGGGATCGTGACGGCCTGCGCGCTGTAAAGCGGCACGTCATTGTGGCCCGCTGCACGAAGAGCATCCGCGTTTGCGGCGGCTGGTGCGCGTCCGGATCCGTTGAGCGCATTTATATCGTTACTGCCGGGGCGCGTGTAGAGTACAAAACAATCCCCGCCGATGCCGGTCATCTGCGGCTCGCAAATGCCAAGCAGCACAGCACCGGCGATGGCCGCGTCCATGGCATTGCCGCCACGCGACAAAATGTCGATAGCTGTCCGCGCCGCCAAAGGGTGTGAGGTGGCGCACATACCATTGGTGGCATAGGTGGCCGAACGGCCGGGAAGGTGGAAGTCGCGCATCAGAAGCCCTGTCATTTCAATGTCGAAAGGACAGTAGAGCCGTTGTGCGGAAATGCCAATTCATTGGGGAGGTAAGTCCTCGACGCCGCGCACTGGGTGGGGGCTGTAAAAACGCGGCGCCGAGGGAAGCTATATGCAGCTACAGGAGCAGTTTTCGCGACTCATTTCGGCGGTTTTTCGCTGCGAGTGAGGCGAATTTGTGGCCATTTCCATGGTCTGGTGTCTCACGGCCGATGAAACACCAATTCTAGTTGGTTTTCGCCGTCTTTCTCGGAGTAACGCAGGTCATCCACCATGCTGTGGATCAAAAACCAACCGAATCCCCCTTCCGGTAAGCTGTGAAGTGGTCCGGAGCTATCCGGCAGATGAGCGGAGTTCAGACAGGCCTCTGGCACGACTGCGCCGCTGTCGCGAATATCAACACGTATGTCTTGATCGGAAATGCGTGCGGACAGGCTCACGGTGTCGATACCGGCTTCCGCATGGCCATGTTCGGTGATGTTGTTCAATACCTCAGCCAGTGCAATTTCCACCCGCCCAAGGGTTTCCTCTTCGATTCCGCCATTAGCTAGGCCCGTCCGCAGGGTTTGCAAACTCTTTGAAACGGCGCTTTTCTGTGCCTTGACTGTGAGGGTAATGATCCGAACTGGTTTTTCGCGGGGCCGCACGACACGTCTGGGTGGCATAAAACACTCCGAGAATGAGCAGGGTATGTTGAGTATGGAAGACGATTAACCGGCTTTGCCAAGCACAGCCTGATGAACGGTCATGTAAATAGAAAAAATCGAGTCCATCCTGGTGAGACGAAACACTTTCGCGACATCCGGGCTCAAGCTGGCCAAATCAAGCTGCCGTCCGTCCCCCATTTGTTTCATGGACGCCACTATGGCACCAAGACCACTTGAATCGACAAACTTTACGCGCGACAGGTCCAAAACAATTCGGGTCGCATCTGTGGCTGTCGCGGCGCGCATAGCATCTTTGAACTGTATTGCCGATGCAGCATCAATACGAGAGGCGGCGACACTGACAATCTGTGTCCCGTTTTCAAAAACAGTGTTGAGCTCCATATGGCGTCTCCGGTCGAAATGATTCATCGCGAAGGCTAGACCTCAATCGTTACCATTCGGTATGCAGGGGTAAATTTGTGGGAGATCGCAAAATGACGGACGTGGTGATTGCCGGAGCAGCCAGAACGCCAATGGGCGGGTTTCAGGGTGATTTTGACGGTGTGGACGCCTCGGTTCTTGGTGGTGCGGCGATAGAGGCGGCACTCTCCGATGCTGGCACACAAAGTGTTGACGAAGTTCTGATGGGGTGTGTGCTCCCAGCCGGTCAAGGACAGGCCCCCGCTAGGCAGGCTGCGTTTCATGGCGGGCTTGGGGAAGAGGTGCCCGCCACGACGCTCAACAAGATGTGTGGTTCAGGCATGAAGGCGGCTATGATCGCCTATGATCAGATCAAACTTGGCCACACTGACGCAATGATCGCAGGCGGCATGGAGAGCATGTCTAATGCCCCGTATTTGTTGCCAAAAATGCGAGGAGGTGCGCGCATCGGGCATGGGCAGGTCATCGATCACATGTTCCTTGATGGCCTGGAAGATGCCTATGATAAGGGCCGGTTGATGGGCACGTTTGCCGAGGATTGTGCCGAGACGTTCCAATTCACGCGAGAGGCTCAGGATGCCTTTGCAATAGGATCCTTGGAGGGCGCGCTCGCTGCACAGAAATCTGGTGCATTTGCGCGCGAGATCGCTCCGGTGACGCTGAGCACGCGCAAGGGCGACGTCACCGTCGATCAGGACGAACAACCCGGCAAGGCCCGACCCGAGAAAATACCTCATCTCAAACCGGCCTTTCGCAAAGAGGGCACAGTGACTCCGGCCAATTCCAGCTCAATCAGCGATGGCGCTGCCGCTCTTGTCCTGGCGTCAGAGAATGCAGCCAAAGCCCAAGGTTTGAACATACGTGCGCGCATCGTGGGCCATGCCAGCCATGCCCAAGCACCGGGGTGGTTCACAACGGCCCCGGTTCCCGCAGCGCAAAAGCTTTTGGCGGCAATCGGATGGGACAAGGACGACGTGGACCTTTGGGAGGTCAACGAGGCCTTTGCGGTTGTGCCCATGGCGTTCATGCATGAAATGGGCCTGCCGCGCGAGAAGGTGAATGTGCATGGCGGGGCCTGTGCGCTGGGCCATCCCATTGGCGCCTCTGGCGCGCGGATTATGGTGACATTGCTCAACACTTTGGAAACCTATGATCTCAAGCGTGGTGTTGCTGCTATTTGCATCGGCGGCGGTGAAGGTACGGCGATTGCGATTGAACGGATTTAAAGGCAAGTCTTTTTTGAGAAGACTTGCCAAAAGCTTTCTGAAAGCTTTTGGGCTTGGGGGATAACAATGCGTATAGACTATGAAGAAGTTTGCAAAATCATTGCTGCCTTGACCGAGGGTGAGATGGACGAAGTGGCTCTCATGGCCACGGTCGTTTGCGAATTGCATCACTCCGATGACCGCTTTGACTGGACAGGGTTCTACCGCGTGGTCGCGCCGGAACTGTTGAAGATCGGGCCTTACCAGGGTGGCCATGGTTGTCTTGTCATTCCATTTGACCGTGGTGTCTGCGGCGCAGCGGCGCGGACAGGTAAGGTGCAAATCGTGGATGACGTCGATGCGTTCCCAGGGCACATCGCCTGCGCCAGTTCTACGCGCTCTGAGATTGTTCTGCCTGTCACAACGGGCCAGGGAAAGTTGCTGGGTGTTTTGGACATCGACAGCGATCAGCCAGAGGCGTTCACCTCAGAAGATGCCAGTAGGTTGGCGTCCATACTGCAATCGGTATTCGGACGACTGCCTTAAAGTTGCTCAGTACGCGCGGCGATGAAATTTCGTTTGATTTTTTCACGAGAATCACGCACCGTGAAAAAATAGGGAGAATTTTCACCGTAAGGCGAAAACATGGAGCAAAGCCAGATTGCCGCGATGCGCAGCCTTGGGGCCGATTTGCGCGCTTTGCGCAAGGCACGGGGTCTGACGCTAACCGAGTTGGCCGAGGGGCTGGGTCGGTCTGTGGGCTGGCTGAGCCAGGTGGAACGCGATCTCTCTGAACCATCCATTTCCGATCTGCGCGGCATGGCCGAGCGGCTAGATGTTCCGATGTCGTTTCTCTTTGCGCATTCCAGTGCCCCGGTCGAGGAACAGGGAACGATTGTTCGCGCCGGAACACGCAGACCGATGGGCTCAGGCGAAGAGGGTTTGATCGAGGAACTTCTGTCGCCCGATCTGACGGACGAGTTCGAGATGATCCACTCCACCTTCCAGCCGCACTCACGCATGCAGACCCCGGCCAACAGGCCGACCCAAGAGGTCGGATATATCGTGTCAGGACATCTGGACCTGACGATCTCAGGACGGGAATTCACCGTTGGACCCGGTGACAGTTTCCGCGTGCGACAGGAACTGTACCATTGGTCCAACCCCTATGATGACCCTTGCGTTGCGATCTGGGTGATCGCGCCGCCGGTCTATTGAGGGGGTTCGGATGAGTTTTGAAGCCTGGACCATTTTCGCCCTCTTCTGGATTGTTTTCGTCACGACGCCGGGGCCGAATGCAGTCAACTGTATCACCAATGGCATGACGCTGGGCTTTCGGCGCAGCCTTTGGGCCGTTGCGGCCATTCTGACGCAAGCCAGCCTGTTCCTGATCTTGTCTGCCGCGGGCGTCACCGCGCTCATTGCGGCGTCACCAGATGCGTTTCAGGTGGCAAAGTTTGTTGGCGCTGGCTTTCTAATCTACTTGGGAGTCCGTGGGTGGATCATGGCACGACGCCCGATTGTAGCAGCTGAACCTGATGGGCGCAGCATCTACTGGCGCGCCTTTGCCATTGCTACGATCAATCCGAAGAGTGTTGCAGGCTACCTGGCTGCGTTCAGTCAGTTCGTTCAACCCGACGTCCCGGTCTGGGGGCAAATGTGGGTGATCTTTCCCACGGCGCTGGCCCTCACGGCATTGAGCTACATGAGCTATACCGCCCTGGGCGCCGGTTTGGGCCGTGCAGCCCTTGGTGCGGTTTTCAATGTCTGGCTGCGGCGCGTACTGGCAAGCTGCTTCATTATATATGGCGTACTTCTGGGAAGTGCGGCGACACCAGGGAGGGCGTGATATGACACAACGTGGCTCTTGTTTATGTGGTGCAGTCAGCTTCGAACTGAGCGGAAAGCTTCGATCCGTTACAGCTTGTCACTGCGGTCAATGCCGCAAACAGTCGGGGCACTACTGGGCTGCCACATCGGCAGCGGATACTGGCCTGCGGATGATCAAGGATGAAGGCCTCACCTGGTTCGATGCCAGCCCAACGGCGCGCCGCGGCTTTTGCAAACTGTGCGGCTCAACGCTTTTCTGGAAGCCAACGGGCGAGGACAGGACCGCAGTTTCCGCAGGTGCTCTGGACCTTGGGTCGGGCCTGGAGCTGACAAAACATGTGCATGTAGCAGACAAGGGCGATTACTACGACCTGCCCGACGGGTTGCCCCAATTTGACGCCTTGAGTGGAGAAGAAAGTGCTTAAAGGAAGCTGTCTTTGCGGCGAAGTGACGTTTGAGGTGAATGCCCCGGCAGACGGCGCGTCTGTGTGCCACTGCGGGCAATGCCGAAAGCAATCGGGTCATGTTTGGTCTTCAGCTCACGCTGCCGAAACGGCGATTCACATTGCAGGCCCCGTGCACTGGTTCGAAGCAAGCCCGGCTGCAAAACGCGGCTTCTGCGCCCGTTGCGGATCCTTCTTGTTCTGGAAGGCGCATGACGAAGACACTATGAGTTTTGCCCTCGGTGCACTCGATGGAGAAACTGGCCTCAAGCTGGAAAAACACATCTTCACGGCGGACAAGGGCGACTACTACGAGATCGATGACGAGGTGCCGCAGTCATGACCCGAGGCTCGTGTCTTTGTGGTGCGAATGTTCTGGAGCTTGATCCGCCTGCAGGTCCGGTGACGGCCTGCCATTGCACACAATGCAGAAAGTACTCCGGGTACTATGCGGCCAGCCTGGACGTGGATCGTGACGCGGTGCGCTGGGTGAAACAGGGGCATATCAAAGAGTTTCAACACCCCAGCGGCGCGCGCCGTGTGTTCTGCGGATGCTGTGGCACGAAGCTTTGGTTCGAAGGCGCAGACGGGTGGCACAGCCTTGAAGCCGGGCTGCTAGATGCACCAACCGGCGGACAGATGGCGGGGCATATCTTTGCTGCCGATAAGGGCGACTACTACACGATTTTGGACGGATTGCCACAGGAGGCGCAGTTGTGATGTGGGAGGTTCTAACCGGATTTGAGCCAAGCGTCCTCGTGGCATTCATCGCTGCGGGTCTGCTGCTCAACATCACGCCGGGGGCGGACTTCGTGTTCATATCGGCCAGTGGCATTTCTGGCGGGCCAAAAATTGGCATGGCCGCGGCGATGGGCGTAAACCTTGGAGTGGCCGTGCACATCATTTTGGCCGCAGCAGGGGTGTCGGCTTTGCTCCTGGCCTTTCCGTGGGCCTACGACGCGATCCGCTATGTAGGCGCGGCCTATCTTTTGTGGCTGGCCGTGCAAGCCTGGCGCGCTAGTGGAGAGCTGGATGAAGGACGCGCGGCGCGCAGCGTATGGCGCGCGGTGCGCCGGGGGTTCGTGACCAACGTCCTGAATCCCAAAACAGCGCTCTTTATCTTTGCCTTCATTCCACAATTCACTGATCCGGCAATTGGCCCGATCTGGATGCAGATCCTGATATTGGGTGTGATTTTCATGGTGTTTGGCGCTGCCTTCTCGCTCTGCCTCGGGGCGGCAGCTGGGATGTTCGCGCATGCCCTCAAGGCGAAAACAAGAATTCTCAACCGGGTCTCTGCCGCCATGTTTGGCGGACTGGCGGCCCGGTTGGTATGGGACTGAAATGTATGAACTTTGCGGGCGCCTGAGGCGGGTCGCGAGATTAAGGAGACGACAATATGGCTGACTTACCAACAACCGCACGGGTTGTGATCATTGGCGGAGGCGTGGTGGGCACGTCAACGCTCTACCATCTGGCGAAGGCGGGATGGAAAGACTGCATCCTGCTCGAAAAGAACGAACTGACCGCAGGGTCCACATGGCATGCCGCAGGCAACGTGCCGAACTTTGCCGGATCCTGGGCGGTGATGAACATGCAGCGCTACGGTGCGGCTATGTACCGGACGCTGGGTGAGGACGTGGATTACCCGATGAACTACCACGTCACCGGGGCAATCCGGCTGGCGCATACCAAAGAGCGGATGCAGGAATTTGAACGTGTGGCGGGCATGGGCCGGTATCAGGGTTTGCAGATGGATATCTGCACGCCACAGGAGCTTCAGCAATATAACCCGTTCATGGAAACCCATGACCTTGAGGGCGGCCTTTGGGACCCGCTGGACGGTGACATTGACCCCGCTCAGTTGACTCAGGCGCTGGCCAAGGGCGCGCGCGATGCCGGTGGTCGGATTGAACGCTTCTGCCCGGTTGTTGGCATCGACAAAGACGGCGACGAGTGGATCGTGAAGACCGAAAAGGGTGAGATTCGCTGTGAATATGTGGCCAACTGCGCAGGGTATTACGCACAGCGCGTGGGCGAGATGTTCAAGCCCTTCGGTGGCCGCACCGTGCCGATGGTGGTCATGTCGCACCAGTATTTCCTGACCGAGCCGATTGCTGAGCTGGAAGCCTGGACCAAGGAACATGGCAAAAAGGTTGCGATGATCCGCGATGTGGACACGTCCTACTACCTGCGGCAGGAAAAGACCGGTCTGAACCTTGGGCCTTATGAGCGGAATTGTAAGGCGCATTGGGTCACACCCGACGATCCGATGCCGGAAGATTTCTCATTCCAACTCTACCCTGACGATCTGGATCGTTTGGAGTGGTATATTGAAGACGCCATGGGCCGGATGCCGCTTTTGGCCGAAGCAGGTGTGGGCCGGAATATCAACGGACCTATTCCATATGCGCCAGATGGCCTGCCGATGATTGGCCCTATGCCGGGTGTCAAAAATGCCTTTGAGGGGCATTCTTTCACCTTTGGCATCGCGCAAGGCGGCGGTGCAGGCAAGGTCCTTAGCGAATGGATCATGCATGGCGAGACCGAGGATGACATGTGGGCGGTCGATCCGCGTCGCTACACCGATTACTGCGACCACGACTATTGTCTGCAAAAAGCGCTGGAAACCTACGGCCATGAATACGCGATGCATTTCCCCTGGCACGAATGGCCTGCGGGGCGTGACAAGAAGTTGGGGCCGAATGACGCCAAAATCCGTGAGCTGGGTGGTGTCATGGGGGCTTATAATGGCTGGGAGCGGGCCAACTGGTACGCCAAACCCGGTGATGACACATCCGAGGAAAGCACGCAGACCTGGGGCCGCAAAGGCCCATGGGAGCCGCGCGTTCGCGAAGAGTGCGAAGCAGTGCGCGATGCGTGCGGTGTCCTGGATCTGCCGGGTTTCTCGCGGTTCCGCGTTCAGGGTGCCCGGGCCGATGAATGGCTGCGTGGCTTTGTCACTGGAGGTTTGCCCAAGATCGGACGCATCAACCTTGTCTACCGCGCCGACAGTCGCGGCCGGATCCTGACCGAGTTTTCCTGTATCCGTTTGGAAGAGGATGACTTTGTCCTGATCACAGCCGCCCCGGCACAGTGGCATGATGGGGACCTCATCCGTCAGAACGTGCCGGATGGTATCACCGTGACAGAGACGACGACCGAGCGTTCTGCGCTGCTGGTCGCAGGTCCAAAAAGCCGCGACATGCTCGCCCCTCTGACCGATGCCGATCTCTCGACCGGGTGGCTCACACATCAGCACGCCACAGTCGCGGGCAAACCTGCCTTCCTCATCCGGGTAAGTTTTACTGGAGAACTTGGCTGGGAAGTGCACGCCGCCAACGAGGATATGCCAGCGATCTTCGAGGCCATCCTTGAAGCGGGTGCCAAACCCTTTGGCATGTACGCGCTGAACTCCTTGCGCATCGAAAAAGGCTATCGCGCCTGGAAAGGTGATCTCAGCACCGACTACTCCATGCTCGAAGGCGGTCTGGAGCGGTTCGTCAAATTCGACAAGCCACAGGATTTCACCGGCAAAGCGGCGCTTCTGGCCGAAAAACAGCGCGGGCGGAAGAAAGCCTTTGTGCCGCTCATCGTGGATGCCGGTTTTGCCGATGCGCCATACATGTCGACGGTCTGGCTCAACGGTGACGTTGTTGGTGAGACCACCTCTGGCGCCTGGGGTTACCGGGTGAATGCCAGCGTCGCACTGGCCACGATCCGTGCCGATCTGGCCGATGCCGGAACCGAGCTTGAGGTCGAGATCTTTGGAGAGCGCCGCAAGGCGGTTGTCCAACCGGATCAGCCTTTGTGGGACCCTGAAAACGAACGGATCCGTGCATGAGCCTGGAGGTCTATCTCCTTTACTTAGGTGTCCTGGCGGCGTTTTTTGCGACGCCGCCAGACACAAGCCAGCTGTTGATCATCTCCAACAGCTTGCGCCACGGGATGCGTAAGTCTTTAGCAACGGTGGCCGGTGATCTGACCGCCAACAGCATACAAATGACGCTGGCCGCGTTTGGCCTCACGGCAATTGTCGCGGCAAACGCCAACGCGCTTTGGGTGATCAAATGGGCTGGTGTCGCCTATCTTTTATGGATCGGCCTGCGTCTCATGCTGTCCAAGGGTGCCGCTGACACACCGCAGGCTGCTGCACCGGGGCGGCTCTTCCGGCAGGGGTTTGTCACCTCATCGGCCAACCCCTATGCGGTGGTGTTTTTTGGTGCGCTCTTCCCGCAATTCATTGACCCTAGCCTGCCGATCCTTCCTCAGCTCTTGATCCTTGGGGTCACCTATTTGGTGGTCGATGGGGCGGTGCTGCTGTTGTGGGGTTGGGCCGCGCAACGCACTTTGGGTCGGCTTAAGGCGCTGACGGGTGTGTGGATCAACCGCATCTCAGGCGGTCTTATGATCGGGGCCGCATTGCTCCTGGGTCTGAAAGACATTGAAAGGGCGGATCAAAAATGACTTTGCCCAGCGTCATGTCTGGTGTGTTTCTTACCCGTCACGGCGGGCCAGAGGCTCTGGAATGGCGCGAGGACATCTCGGTGCCGCAGCCCGGGCCCGGAGAGGTTCTGGTCCGGGTTCTGGCCGCAGGGGTGAACAACACGGACATCAATACGCGCGAAGGATGGTACTCAGCGGACGTGACCGGAGCCACAGGTGACCTGCAGGGCAATGTCGAGGCGGGTGGCTGGTCCGGCGCTTTGAACTTTCCGCTGATCCAGGGGGGTGATCTTTGTGGCGAGGTGGTTGCCTTGGGCGAGGGCGTATCACGCCTCAGTCTGGGCCAGCGCGTCATTTGCCCTATCAACCAGCCGCGCCCCACCGCGGAGAATCCTGTGGGTTTTGTGGCCATTGGATCTGAATACAACGGCGCGTTTGCGGAGTATTGCGCGGTTCCCGAAGCGGACCTCTATGACGTCACGGATGCGCCGCTTAGTGACATCGAACTGGCTGCAATCCCGTGTGCCTTTGGCACAGCTGCTGGATTGCTGGATCGGGCTGGCGTAAAGGGTGGCCATAAGGTTCTGATCACCGGCGCGTCAGGCGGAGTGGGGTTGGCCGCAGTGCAATTGGCAACCGCTATGGACGCCCATGTAACGGGTATCTCATCACCAGCAAAAGCCGATGTGGTGCTTGAGGCAGGCGCCAAAGCGGTGCTGAATCGCGATGACGTGCCTCCTGTTGAGACGTTTGATGCCGTTGTTGACTTGGTCGCAGGGCCAGCCTGGGCCACGCTCATAGATGCTCTGAAGCCGGGTGGCCACTACGCCGTAGCAGGCGCCATAGCCGGACCGATTGTCGAAGCGGATTTGCGGCGCATTTACCTGCGCGACATCACCATTCATGGCTGCACATATCAATCACAGGAAGTTTTTGCGGCACTGGTGGAAAAGCTACAGGATGGTCAGGTCAAGCCACTGATTTCAAAAATTTACCCACTTAAAGATATTCGAAAAGCACAAGAAGATTTCATGTCAAAACGCTATCCCGGCAAGCTGGTACTCATACCGGGCAAAACTGGCGATGGAGCATGAAAGGGAGGGACACGCATGGCTGATATCACATTACTCGACGGATCCATTGGTCAGGAATTGGTCAAGCGTTCTGGCGATCGGGCGACACCGCTCTGGTCTACACAGGTGATGATTGATCATCCCAAATTGGTCGGCGAAGTGCATCTCGACTATTTTGAGGCTGGGGCGACGGTTGCCACGACAAACACCTATGCCGTGCTTCGCGACCGGCTGAAACGTGTGAACCTTGAGGACAAAACAGAGCTCCTAACAGACACAGCGGTGCGTGCCGCCCGCAAAGCGCGGGCCGCCTCTGGCGGCAAGGGCCGTGTAGCGGGGTCTCTCGGACCTCTGATCGCATCCTACCGCCCGGACATTTTTCCGCCTTTCGAAGACGCGGTCGCGGCGTATTCTGAACCTGTTGCTCATATGAAAGACCACGTGGACCTCTTTTTGATTGAGACAGCATCTTCCGTGGACCATGCCAAGGCGTCTCTGGCGGCTGCATCAGGGCATGGTGTGCCGGTCTGGCTTGGCGTGTCAGTCGATGATTTTGACGGCACGCGCTTAAGGTCTGGTGAACACGTCTCGGAATTGGCAGACGTCATCGCTCAATACGCGCCTGACGCTGTTTTGGTGAACTGCTCAAGACCAGAGGCGATTGGACCGGCCTTGGATCTCATCAAAGCGTTTGGTGTCCCGTTTGGGGCCTATGCCAATGGCTTCACAATGATCAGCAGCGGGTTTTTGGAGGAGTTTCCCACTGTGGATGCTTTGGAGCAGCGCGCCGATCTTGGGCCCGAGGTATACGCAGAATTTGCCATGAGCTGGGTCGCACAAGGAGCCAGCATAGTCGGCGGATGTTGCGAAGTCGGGCCTGCTCATATCGCGGAACTGGCGCGGCAACTATCGTCCGCAGGTCACAGGATCGTCTAGACATGAACGCACGCGCGCAATCCCGACACGGTCGCCAAGGGCACGAAGCAGATCAAACCGCACGGCAATTCGACATTGTGTTGTCTGACGGATTTGTCCTGACGGAATATGCCGCGCTCACAGATGCTTTGCGCATCGCCAATCGTGTCAGTGCTCAAGCGCAGTTTTCCTGGACCTGCCGATCCGCCAAGGGAGGGACAGTGACAAGCCTGAGTGGCGCAAGCGTTGAGACACAACCTTTTGCGCAGAAGTCGGATGCCGACTATCTTTTTGTGCTGGGCAACAGTGATCAGGACAGCCCAAGCCTGTCGCTTGGTCATGTGATCGACCGTTACACCAACCGCAACATTCAGGTGTTTCTGCTCTCAGAAGCGGCCAGCCGGTACATCAAAGAGCGCGGCCCCAAATCTGCGCACCTGACCACGCATTGGGAAAACTCAGCGGTCTTGAAAGAACGCACCGGGCTTTTTGATGCCGACAACGCGCTGGCCAGCGAAGATGGTCAGGTGGTGACATGCGCAGGTATGGGCGCGACCCTGGATGTGGTTTTATCCGTCATCGGGCGTCATGTCTCATCGGCAGTGTTGATGACCGTGGCTAATGTGTTCCTGCACGAGCGCATCCGCGATTTCGGCACACGGCAGCCTTTTGGTGGCACGGCTGGCACCGCTACGGGAGACAAGGTGCTCGACCGGGCAATTGAGATCATGCAGGACAATATCGAAGAACCGCTTTCCGTTGCCGAGATCACCAAGCGCTTGGGTCTGTCCAGCAGGTCGCTCGAAAGGCGGTTTCAATCACGTCTTGGGACGACACCTAACACCTATTACCGTGAGATGCGGCTTGCGCGAGCCAATAACCTTCTCTTGAACACCGCGATGTCAGTCCGTGAGATCGGTCTGGCCTGTGGGTTTTCTGGCGGCTTTTCCGTGCTTTACAAAAGCTTTTTTGGTGTGACGCCGCTTCAGATGCGGCGCACAAGGCAGCCCCTGCAATCGCGAGAAAAAGAGTGATTTACGTCAGTCAGTGACGGATTTCAGCTATGCTTGAAAACACACCCGTGGCATCGTCTGCGACGGTGCGAATCCCAACCCGGAGACAATGAGAATGAGCGCAGTTCCACAACAAGCCCGTGTCGTGATCATCGGCGGCGGTGTGATCGGGTGTTCGGTCGCCTATCACCTGACAAAACTGGGATGGAAAGACGTGGTCTTGCTAGAGCGCAAGCAGCTCACCTGCGGCACCACATGGCACGCGGCTGGCCTGATTGCGCAACTGCGCGCAACGGCCAATATGACCAAGCTCGCCAAGTACAGCCAGGAGCTTTACGGAAATCTCGAAGCCGAAACCGGCGTCGCCACCGGGTTCAAGCGCTGTGGGTCGATCACCGTGGCTCTCACAGAGGAACGCCGCGAAGAGATCTACCGCCAGGCCGGAATGGCCCGTGCCTTTGGTGTGGATGTCGAAGAGATCAGCGCGGCCGAGGTCAAGGCCAAGTACGAGCACCTCAATGTTGATGACGTTGCCGGGGCCGTCTATCTCGACAAGGACGGTCAGGGCGATCCGGCCAATATCGCGCTCGCCCTCGCCAAGGGCGCGCGCCAAGGTGGCGCGTTGGTCAAGGAACGCATCTGCGTCACAGGCCTTTCCAAGGAAGGCCGTCGGGTCACGGGGGTTGATTGGGCCAGCGACGATGGCAAAGAGCAAGGCCACATCAAGGCCGACATGATCGTGAACTGCGCCGGCATGTGGGGTCACGAAGTGGGCCGCATGGCCGGTGTGAACGTGCCGCTTCAGGCCTGCGAGCATTTCTACATCGTGACCGAAGCCATTCCGGGCTTAACGCAACTCCCCGTCCTGCGCGTGCCGGATGAATGCGCCTATTACAAGGAAGACGCGGGCAAAATGCTTTTGGGCGCGTTTGAGCCAAACGCCAAACCCTGGGGCATGGAGGGCATTCCCAAGAGCTTTGAATTTGACCAGCTGCCCGAAGATTTTGACCATTTCGAGCCGATCCTGGAGGCCGCAGTTGAACGTATGCCGATGCTGGCCGAGGCGGGTATTCACACCTTTTTCAACGGCCCGGAAAGCTTCACGCCAGATGACGCCTATCACCTGGGCCTCGCGCCTGAGATGGACAATGTCTGGGTGGCTGCCGGGTTCAACTCGATTGGCATTCAATCTGCGGGCGGCGCTGGCATGGCGCTGTCGCAATGGATGGATGCAGGTGAAAAGCCCTTTGATCTGGGCGATGTCGACATCAGCCGCATGCAGCCCTTCCAGGGCAACAAACACTACCTTTTTGAGCGCTCAAAAGAGACCTTGGGCCTGCTCTATGCCGACCACTTCCCCTACCGCCAGAAAGCCACCGCGCGTGGTGTGCGGCGCACACCGTTTCATCATCACCTGCTCGAACGTGGTGCTGTCATGGGCGAGTTGGCAGGGTGGGAGCGTGCCAACTGGTTTGCGCGGGAAAATCAGGACGCGGAATACCAATACAGCTGGAGCCGCCAAAACTTCTTCGACAATGTGCGCGAGGAACACATGGCCGTGCGCCAGAATGTGGGCCTCTATGACATGTCCTCTTTCGGCAAAATTCGCGTCGAAGGCCCCGATGCCGAGGCGTTCATGAACTATGTCGGCGGCGGTGACTATTCGGTAGCGAATGGTAAAATCGTCTACACCCAATTCCTCAACAACACCGGCGGGATCGAAGCGGATGTCACGGTCACACGCCTGAGCGAAACCGCCTATCTGGTTGTTACACCGGCCGCGACCCGTCTGGCTGATCAAACCTGGATGATGCGCCACAAGGGTGACTTCAACGTGGTGATCACAGATGTGACAGCTGGCGAAGGCGTGCTGGCTGTCATGGGGCCGCGCTCGCGTGACTTGCTCAAATCTGTGTCTTCGGGTGATTTCTCAAACGAGGTTAATCCATTTGGGACGGCTCAAGAGGTCGAGATTGGCATGGGCCTCGCCCGTGTGCACCGAGTCACCTATGTGGGTGAGCTTGGCTGGGAAATCTATGTTTCCGCCGATATGTGCGGACATGTCTTTGAAACGATTGCCGAAGCCGGACATGATTTCGGCATGCGCTTGTGTGGCATGCATATGATGGACAGCTGCCGCATCGAGAAAGGCTTCCGGCATTTTGGTCACGATATCACGTGTGAGGATCACGTACTCGAGGCCGGGCTTGGCTTTGCGGTGAAAACTGCGAAACTGGATTTCATTGGGCGCGACGCGGTTCTGAAGAAGAAGGAAACCGGCCTGGAAAACCGCCTTGTTCAGTTCAAACTCACCGATCCGGGACCGCTCCTCTATCACAACGAACCAATTGTACGCGATGGCGAGATTGTGGGATATCTCAGCTCCGGCAATTACGGCCACCACCTCGGTGGGGCCATGGGCCTGGGCTATGTCCCGTGCAAAGGCGAAACGGCGGATCAGGTGCTGGGGTCGTCGTATGAAATCGACGTGGCAGGCACACGGGTCAAAGCCGAAGCGTCCTTGCGTCCGATGTATGACCCAAAATCCGAGCGCGTGAAGACCTGAGCCGTTGAGCATAGGTATTT
Organism: Roseovarius sp. S88; assembly: GCF_037023735.1. Classification (GTDB taxonomy): domain Bacteria; phylum Pseudomonadota; class Alphaproteobacteria; order Rhodobacterales; family Rhodobacteraceae; genus Roseovarius; species Roseovarius phycicola. Next base: position 724,942 of record NZ_CP146069.1, read on the forward strand.
GAAACAAGAAAGAAGCCGGGGTGCGTTTTGCACTCTGATCGTGTAGCCCGGCGTCATGACAGACTATGCGCCGCCGGACACACCGCTTGATGTACTGCACGAGGATCACGAGCTTCTTGTGGTCAACAAACCTGCGGGTTTGTTGTCGGTACCGGGCAAGGGGCCCGAGCTGTCTGATTGTCTGCTGGCCCGCGTTCAGGAGGCCTTTCCAATGGCGCTTTTGGTGCATCGGCTGGATCGCGATACATCCGGCGTGATGGTGTTCGGCCAAACCCCGCATGCCCAGCGTCACCTTGGTCTGCAGTTTGAGAAAAGGCAGGTGAAAAAGACATATGTGGCCCGCGTTTGGGGCCGTTTGGAGCCCAAGACCGGAACCGTGGACTTGCCGCTCATTGTGGATTGGCCGAACCGGCCAAAGCAGATGGTGTGTCACAAGACAGGCAAACCCGCGATAACTGATTGGCGCGTGCAACGCTATGGGCAGGATGAGACGCGGGTCAGGCTCATGCCCCAAACCGGACGCAGCCATCAGCTTCGGGTGCATATGCTGTCGCTTGGGCATCCGATCCTGGGGGATCCACTCTATGCCGAAGGTTCTGCACAAACGTTTGAGCGCATGATGCTGCATTCAGAGGAACTGCGTTTGCGTCATCCCGAGGGCGGCTTGGGCATGCGGTTTCGCGCGCCTGCACCGTTCTAAGAGCTGCGCAGAACCCGGTCCGTGAGATTGAGCCGCTCAGCGATGATGGGTGTGAGGGTCGCGCAAAGCTCAGGCTCTGAATTCAAAATGATCTCAAGCTCATCCAGCCGATTGGTGGCGATCAACTGCAACATATCAAGACGTGGCGATCCATCCGCGTGGCGCGGCAGCGATGCAACCGTCTGGATCAGCTCAGGTTTGGGCGCAGGCGCGTGTTTTGCAATGGCCTCAGGCGTTTGTGTGGTCTCGACAAAGGCATAAAGGCCAACACCTTTCGCGGGTAACGCAAAGGTGCAGAGCGCCACATCGCTGATCTCGGGCTGGGCCAGAAGCGCTTGACGCAAGGCAGGGCCATCCCGCTCAGCCCGATCCTCTGTGCCTTCGCCATCCGACCAGTTCATCACGCTCCGGGTGATGAAATTATACAGCCGCTTGCCCGTCGCCATCCAAATCCTTGAAGGCAGAGATTTCTGCGCCAGCATCCGACGCTCAGACGGTGTCAGCAGGTTGGGCGCATAGGCGAGTTTCTGTTTGAGCAAGTGCCGCAAATCTTCGCGCGCCTTGATCCGAAAAAGCTTGCCGCGATGGGCGTGAACTGAGGCCAGTTGAAAGTCAATCACTGCCGCGCGCCCATCGGGTGTCATCAGCCAATTCTGCGGCTTGGCAATGTCGTTATGCGTCACTCCGGCGCGGCGCATCTCCCGCAACAGCCGCCTGGCGTCGCGATACCACGCCGGGTCACTTGGTTTGGCCAATTGCAAAGGCGTGCCTTGCGTCCAGCTTCGCAAAAGACCAACCTTGTCGGCGCGCACCAGAACAGGACATCCTTCAATGCTCTGAACGGCCTTCAAGCCACGGATTTCCTTGCGCGCCAGCCACCACGCCAAGGGCCGCGCGTAGATCGGAACACCGTCCAGTTTGCGCAGCACCACGGGAAACTCAGGATATCCTTCCAGCTTGCCCGAAATGGTTTCGGAAAAGACATCGCGCTTGTGCACCGTCTCAGGAAGGAACCGGGCTTTGGTCATATCCGGGGTGATCTTCATAAAACGCTGTTTAGAGGTATTGAGGCGATTGCGAAAGGTGGTGCGCCGCACGCATCAGAGCCGTGTCCACCCATCCGGGATGAGATCCGGGTTGGATAGTTTGGGATCGTTAAACCAGTTTTTTGGCGCGACGACGATCTTGTCAGGGTTCGGGTTCAACCACGCGCCCCACCATGAAAAGGTCGAGTTGGCGATGACATTATGCGCGCAAAGCGATTGCAGATGCATGTCAAAGTGACCGGTTTTTTCATCGTTGATGTCCACCACCACGGTCTCTTGCCCCAGGTCCAGATTGTCGCGCGCCCAGCCGGGATCATTGGAAAACACGAAACAGGTAAGGTCTGCATCCAACCTGCTGTGCAGTGTTGACACAGCCGTGCGATAATACTCCGGTGTGCAGGACGCAAAGCTGCCCGAGGCAAGATAGTCACCCCGCCGCACATGGACGGCCACAGACACGTTTGCATCAGAAATCCTCGCGGCCATATCCGCATTCGATTGGTCAAGCTCGGTGGTGAAAACCAAATCCCTGCGCAATTGCGCAATATCCGACCCAAAATAGTTTTGCGATTGCCAATAACCGTGAAGGTAAATGTTTGGCCTCTGTGAGAAGAATCCTGAGTTGAAACCCAAACCGCGTTCGCGCACGAACCGAGGATTTTGACCAAAGGCACGCCAAAGATTGTAACGCAGCAGGCCATCGGACTTGGCGGGTGGAAGATCCGTTGCAATTTCAAACCGCGTGTTCCTAAAATGCGCAAAACAGTCGCCGCGATCCACGTTTCCTTCGCTGTAGCGCATATCCAGTTCCAGGGCACATCCCAATTTGTCCGCCAGGGCGCGTCCCGCCGCATATTGGAACAACCGATTGCCAGCGCCACCAAAAAGCCTCGAAACGATACGATCAGCCATTTGGGCCTCTTGCGATATTGCTCAGTTCATCTATCAATGCGGCCCAGGTTCCACGCAGATAGGCAAACCGTCGCGCCCTGTGCAGCGGCGAAAACACCACGGTCGGTGAGGCCGCTCGCATGATCGCGCGCGCCAGTGCACGCAGTACCGCGAAAGGCAGCTTGTGTTTGCGCATGGTATAAAGCCGCGAATACCCGGTATGCCAGGCTTTGAACGCCTCGCCTGCAAGACGCGGGCCAGACGACGCCGCGCCTCCGACATGGTTGACCCGTGCTGCGTGCGAGACCATGAGCCGACCGCCTGCAAGACGCAATCGCGCGCCCAGATCATCGTCTTCGAAAAACAGAAAAATGTTGGGGTCAAATCCTTTGACCTCGCGAAACGCATCGATCCGTATCATCACAGCAGCGCCATTTAGTGTGTAAATGTCCTTATCCTGGTCGGGGATGTCACCGGAAATGTATTCGGATTTGGGGATCAGGTCACTCTTGCGCTTGATCGCCGGTTGCCCATCACGCCCAATCAGAACCGGATTGATCGCCACGGCGTCCGGATGTGTCTCAGCCGTTTCTATCAGAGCATCCATCGTGCCCTCTTCCAAAGCAGCATCCGGGTTGAGGAACAAGACAAAGGGTGTTTGAACTTCTTCCGCACCACGATTGCAGGCGCGCCCAAAACCGAGGTTTTCCGCGTTTTCAATCAACTGCGCGCCATGATTTCTAGCCACAAGGCGGGTTGCGGCAATATCTGAAGAGCCATTGTCAACCACGATCACCGGAACTTTCTCCGGGCACGACGCCAGCATGTTTTCCAAAACGTCAGAGCTGTTGAAGCTGACGGTGACGATGCTGATCCGGTCATGGGTCATGGCGTGTCGACACCGCTTGGCGCAGAGCTGCTTTGCGAAAATTTTGCAACTGCACGACGATACGAAAAACGCGCGATTTCCCGGTGCAGTCTCTCCCCCAATGACTTGCGGCTGTTTTGGATGGTTGAGCCATCAAGCTGTTCTGAAATTGTGCGGATGCCCGATGGATATATGACCCCGGGCCGGAATCCAGTATACCAATGGCTTTGCACGAATGTATCGACCGGTCTGTCAAAGGTTCTGGATGCACCAAGAAGACGCTCTGCCGCGGCGCGACTGATCAATTGTGCCGACGCGCGAACGGGCGTCACATTGGGCAGTGTGAGTGAACAGCTGCCGATCTGGTCGATCAGCTGTGACGAGCCCTTTGCAGGACGGTTCTGAAGCTGAACATATCCCAGACGGGATACATGTAGCTGCGCAAGCTTTTGGGCATGGGCAAAGATATCGACCTCGACAGACACGTCATCTTCCAAAACAAGCCCCGCAGCCAGATCACGGCGCACAATCTCAGCCCAGATTTGCCTGTGTGACAGGAAACAACCAATCTCCCCGGTTTTTAGAGCGAAAGGATAGGGTGGCTCAAAGATGTCTGCCTCGAGCGCGTCGTCCACATCCGCATGTGACAACGCGCTGCCATCCACAGCGGGCCAGATTTCTCCTTCAATCCCGCAGGTGTCCTTCGCATCCTGCAGCAGCCGCTGCGCATTCTCCCGCCGCGCCGTGGCACGGACAAGATGCAGCACAAAGGCGTGGGTGGTCATGAGATCACGCGCCCTCGGTCCAGCCGGAGACAGCCTTGACCTCTAGAAAATCTTCCAGCCCCCATTTGCCGCCTTCGCGCCCATTACCCGATTGCTTCATGCCGCCAAAGGGCGAACCAAGACCACGGCCCTGACCGTTCATCTCAACCATGCCAGAGCGCAATGCACGCGCAGCTCGATTGGCACGAGCCGGATCCGTGGTCTGCACGTAGTTGGTCAGCCCATAGGGCGTGTCATTGGCAAGCTGCAAGCCTTCTTCTTCGGTCTCAAAGGGAATGATCGACAGGACAGGTCCAAAGATCTCTTCGCGCGCGATGGTCATGTCGTTGGTCACATCCGCAAACACGGTGGGTTTGACAAAGAATCCACGGTTTAGCCCATCAGGCCGGCCAGTGCCCCCGGCAACCAGACGCGCGCCTTCGTCGATGCCTTTCTGTATGAGGTCCTGAATCTTGTTGAACTGCACCTCATTGACCACCGGTCCGATATGGCGACCTTCTTCAGAGGCCGGACCAACAGTGACCTTAGCCGCCAAGTCGGCTGCAGTTTCGACAGCTTCGTCATAAACATCGCGCTGCACCAGCATGCGTGTGGGAGCGTTGCACGACTGACCTGTGTTGTTCATGCAATGCAGAACACCGCGTTTGACGGCCTTTTCGTCCGCATCTGCGAAGATCAAGTTTGCTCCTTTGCCGCCCAATTCAAGGCTGACCCTCTTAAGCGTGTCAGCGGCGTTTTTGGAAATCAACTTGCCCGCACGGCTGGATCCGGTGAAAGAGACCATGTCCACATCCGGATGCCCGGTCAGCGCCGTGCCCGCGCCTGCTCCGTCGCCATTGATGAGGTTGAACACACCGGGCGGCAGACCGGCCTCATCCACCATCTCGGCAAAAAGCATAGCTGAGAGCGGAGATTCTTCTGACGGTTTTAGCACCATGGTGCAGCCCGCGATAAGACCTGCAATCACCTTCAGAGAAATCTGGTTCATCGGCCAATTCCAGGGTGTGATCATTGAAACGACCCCCACAGCCTCGTGAATGATCCGGTCGTTTGGCGCGTGGTCTCCCAAAGGCTCGATCCAGTCGAACTCGCCTGCCGCCTTGATCAATGCACTCATATGCCACGTGCCCGCACCGACCTGTTGACTGCGCGCCATGTCGATGGGCGCGCCCATCTCCAGACTGATCGCCTGAGCCATCTCCTCGCCACGTGCCTCGTAAATATCGCGAAGCTTTTCGACGTAGCCCACACGCTCTGTCACCGGGGTTTGCATCCAGGACGCAAAGGCTGTCTTTGCCGCTGCTACAGCGGCATCCGTGTCGGTCTGACCGGCCATGGAAATGACCGCACAGGGTTCTTCATTCGTTGGGTTGATCACCTGATGATCCGTGCCCGAGACCGGATCCACCCACGCGCCATCAATGTAGAATTGTCTTTTCTCGATCATCTCACACTCCTGTTGTCCGGGGGACGTCGCGCCGAAGGCTGGACCATTTTTGCGCACCTAACCACTGGTGGCAAAGCTCTGCAAGTGCGCGGGTGTCAAATTGATATTCAAGGCGTATGCTGGCGCGACCGAATCCCCGACTGCCAAAGGAGAGTAAAGCCATGGCTCTGCGCATCAATGACACCATCCCCAACCTCAACGTCACTACCGATCAGGGCAGTTTTGACCTGCATGACTGGATCGGCGACAGCTGGGCCATCCTGTTTTCTCACCCCAAGGATTTCACACCCGTATGCACCACCGAATTCGGTGCCGTGGCCCGGTTGACCGACGAATGGGAGAAACGTGGCACCAAGGTTATTGGCGTGAGCGTCGATGGCGTCGAAGACCACAAGAAATGGAAAGGCGACATCGAAAAAGCCGGTGGAGCACATCCCGGCTTCCCGATCATTGCCGATGACGGGTTGGAGATTTCCAAAGCCTTCGACATGCTGCCTGCCGAGGCTTATCTGCCCGATGGTCGCACCCCGGCCGACAGCGCTACGGTGCGCTCGGTCTTTATCATCGGACCCGACAAACAGCTCAAGCTGACCATGACTTACCCCATGACCGTGGGACGTAATTTTGGCGAAGTCATGCGCGCGCTTGACGCCTTGCAGACAACGGTAAACCACGGCGTCGCAACCCCCGCTGACTGGACCGTGGGGCAGGACGTGGTGATCCCCCCCACCGTGAGCAATGAAGACGCGGCAGCGAAGTTTGGAGAGTATGACGCGGTTCTGCCGTATCTGCGTATGACCAAACTCCCCAGCTGATCAAAACGGGTCAGGGCGAGGGGCCAGCCCCTCGCGCTCCCCGGGATATTTTCAGCAAAAAGAAAGGCCCGCACCTGAGATGGACAGGGCCTGTTTTTTTGCCTATCGCTCAATGCCATGACACCTCGAACTGCATTTTACATCGGTGGCCAGTCCGTGCCACCCGGCACGCGCAAAACCATAGATGTGCCGGTCAGCACCCTATCCGATCACACCCCGGTCAATCTGGCGGTGCATGTCATCCACGGGCGTCGGCCCGGCCCGGTTCTGTTTGTTTCTGCAGCAGTCCATGGCGACGAGGTAATCGGTGTCGAGATTGTGCGCAGGCTTCTAAAGGCGCGGATGCTCGACCGGCTCGCTGGAACGTTGCTGGCCGTGCCCATTGTGAACAGCTTTGGATTTCATAACCATTCGCGATACCTACCAGACCGGCGCGATTTGAACCGGTGCTTTCCCGGCGGCGCTCAAGGCTCAATGGCCTCTCGTCTGGCGCATATTTTCATGGAAGAGATCGTGCGCCGATCCGATGTCGGCATTGACCTGCACTCCGCCGCGATCCACCGGATCAACCTGCCGCAAATTCGTTTGACCCCGGACAATGAACGTCTACGCCATCTGGGCGAAGTCTTTGGCGCCCCAGTGATGATGCAATCCAAGCTCCGCGAAGGCAGCCTGCGCATAGCCGCAGAAGAAGAAGGTGTTGATGTCCTTCTCTATGAAGGGGGCGAGGGACTGCGCTTTGACGAATTAACCGTGCGCGCCGGGGTCAGCGGCTGTCTTCGGGTGATGCATGCGCTGGGCATGATTGGGGTCAAAGGCGTGCCCAAGGTCAAATCCAAACCTGTGCAGGCCGCCACATCGCGGTGGTATCGCGCGCCGGTCGGCGGCGTGTTTCGCGCCTATGTCACCATTGGTGACACAGTCGAACCCGGCACCGTGCTGGGTGTGGTGTCCGATCCCATGGGCGAGACCGATTGCGAAGTCCACTGTGAAGAACAAGGCATCGTCATTGGTCGCTCAAACATGCCAGCGGTCTACGAAGGTGAGGCGTTGTTCCACATCGCCGAAACACCCAAGGCCGAGGCAGCGGCAGAAGGCGTCGCCGCGCATCTAGAGGCAGCCCCGCTTTATGATGAAGACGAAATACTCTGAACCACATGATGGGCCTGCCAGGATGCGATGGCAGGCCCAGGTTTTGGAGGGCGTGGCTTAGGCCTCACCATCCAAAACACCTGACCGGAAGACGATTCCAGCCAGAACGCCACCGATGATCGGGGCGATGATGAAAAGCCAGACCTGGCTCAGGGCTGTTGCGCCGGCAAACAGGGCTGGTCCAAAAGAGCGTGCCGGATTGACCGAGACGCCGGTGATGTTGATCCCGACCAAGTGAATGACAACAAGCGTCAGACCAATGGCGAGCCCGGCCATCGCCGAAGGTGCACCTGCTCCTGTGGTGCCCAAAATGACGACAACGAAAAGGAATGTTGCGACCACTTCAAAGAGGAACGCGGCCATCATCGTGTATTCGCCCAGGTATCCCGCGCCCCATCCATTCTGCCCCAGGCCGTTCTCGGCAACCGAATAATCCGCCTTGCCGCTGGCAATCGCCAAGAGAACCAGAGCGGCAACAATGGCCCCGGCCACTTGCGCGAAGATGTAGCCAATGGCCACGCCCATCTCCATCCGGCCTGCCGCAACTGCGCCCAGCGAAACCGCCGGGTTGATATGACAGCCCGAAACAGGGCCGATTCCGTAGGCCATGCCGATCAAGGCCAGACCAAAGGCAAAACTGATGCCTGTGAGGCCGATATCAGCCCCGGCGATCACCGCAGCGCCGCATCCAAACAGCACCAGTGTGAATGTGCCGATAAACTCGGCCACAAGTTTGTTCATGGGTGTCCCTCCCGTTACGCAATCCGCCGCGAGCTGCGGCGTGTTCTGGGAACGACTATCGGTGCCGCCTTCGAGTGCGTAACGGGGAAATTGACGGGGTTTCGCACCCGCGGCGGGCTTAGCGGGTATGTTCGCTGTTCTGCGGTAGCAAGAAAATTGAGACCACAAGCAAACCAAACACCAGCTCGTAAACCTCCCACTTGCGATCCACGTCAATGATGGCAATCACCAGGCTGGCCAACACCGCCAGTATCGCGTGCCGCAGCCCGGGAACCGGAAGAGCAATGCGATTGACGAAATTCGTCACCCACCTGATGCGCGGATAAAGAAGAGGTAAAACAACGAGGTACAGCAAAATGGTCGCGGTCAGAACTGGGCCAAACAGATGCTTGGTCATCGCCACACCACCGATTTCAATATTGTGCAAGGTGGTCTCATCCTGCCGGTTGATGGCTTTCATGGCCTCGCTGGTTTCCCAGCCGAAAATGCGCTGGCCCCAGGAGATTTCTTCACCTGCCCCAAAGAAAAACGCCAAGGCGTAGAAAAAGGTAAGCCCCACTGCCAGCTTCGTCGCCTTTCCTCGAAGCGCAAACCCGTTGCGCAGCAAAATCAGACACGCCACGAACAGACAGATCGCCGTGCCGTATTCCACCAGCCCGTCCTCAGCCGCAAAGCGCAGCGAAAAGTAATCCGTGCTGATAAAGTAAATCGCAACGGTGAGCACCAGCACGAGGCCGATGAGCGCCATAAGGCCTTGATCAATTCGCTGAAGCGCAGGCATGGGGGATCCGCTCTGGAAATTCCTGTTCCCGCTCAGATAGGCGAGGCAAGCCGCTGCATCAAGGAAATTGCGCGCTGCTTGGCAAGGAAATACCCATCCCATTGCCATTTCCGAATCGCACCAGACCATGCTAAGTCTTGTGGTATGGAGCAGATAAAACCCCATATAGGCGATAACCGTCCTCAAATCCGACAGTTGGATGAGTCCGCGATCAACCGGATTGCCGCCGGTGAAGTGGTTGAGCGCCCGGCCTCTGCGGTCAAGGAACTTGTTGAAAACGCTCTGGATGCGGGTGCGGGTCGTATCTCAGTTGATATCGCGGACGGTGGGAAAACTCTTATTCGTGTGAGCGATGACGGTTGTGGCATGACCGCAGACGACTTGCCGCTGGCGTTGAGCCGTCATGCCACATCGAAAATCGACGGCTCCGATCTGCTGAATATCCAAAGCTTTGGTTTTCGCGGAGAGGCCCTGCCGTCGCTGGGGGCCGTTGGGCGGTTGACCATTGCATCGCGAGCAGAAGATGCAGAGGCAGCTGAGATCACCGTCGCTGGCGGTGGCATGACTGCGGTTAAGCCCACTGCTCTTAACCAGGGTACCGTCGTGACCCTGCGCGATCTCTTTTACGCCACACCCGCGCGGCTCAAATTCATGCGCACCGACCGGGCCGAGGCGCAGGCGGTCACGGATGTGATCAAACGTCTGGCCATGGCTGAGCCGTTTGTGGCCTTTACCCTGCGTGATGTCTCGGAGGGTCGGGACCCCCGGACCGTGTTTCGCGCAGATGCAGAAACCGGCGATTTGTTCGAGGCCTTGCACGGACGGCTGTCACAGGTTTTGGGCCGCGAGTTCGCCGAAAACGCTCTGCGCATCGAGGCCACGCGCGATGGCCTGCACATGACGGGCTATGCCGCTTTGCCCACCTATTCGCGCGGCGCGGCGGTTGCGCAGTACATGTTCGTCAATGGCCGCCCCGTGCGGGACAAGATGCTCTATGGCGCCTTGCGCGCGGCCTATATGGACGTGCTCAGCCGTGACAGGCACCCTGTGGCGGCACTCTTTATCGACTGTGACCCGACCTTGGTGGATGTGAATGTGCATCCCGCCAAATCCGAGGTGCGCTTTCGCGATCCGGGACTGGCGCGGGGGCTGATCGTCTCGGGCCTGCGCCATGCCTTGGCCGAGGCTGGGCATCGCGCGTCATCCACCGTGGCAGAGGCCGCGATGGGGGCGATGCAACCTGAACCCGCCGGCGCAAGGGTCTACCAGATGGACCGCCCCGGACCGGCCGCACGCGCCGCCAGTTATCAAGCGCAAGCACCACAACAGGCCCCCGGTTTTGCCGAAATGCAAACAGACTACTCCGCGCGGGTCGAGCCGGTCGTGATGGAAGCGCCTCAAGACCCGCAACATATCTCTCCGCAATCGCTCCCCCTTGGTGCGGCCCGCGCGCAAGTGCATGAGAACTACATCATCGCTCAAACTGAAACCGGCATGGTCATCGTAGATCAGCACGCGGCGCACGAACGTTTGGTTTATGAAAAGCTCAAACACCAGATGGCCAAGAATGGCGTGGCGACACAGGCATTGCTCATCCCAGAGATTGTCGAATTGAACACCGATGAGGCCGCGACACTCCTTGATCTGGCCGACGATCTGGAGCGCTTTGGTCTCATCATCGAAGCCTTTGGGCCGGGCAGCATCGCGGTGCGCGAAACCCCCGCCATTCTTGGCACCTGTGAAGCCGAAGCCATATTGCGCGACATCCTTGACGAGATCACTGATACCGGCGGCAGTGAGGCGCTCAAAACCCGCATTGATGCCATCCTCAGCCGCGTGGCCTGTCACGGCTCGGTCCGCTCCGGCCGGCGCATGCAGGCCGACGAGATGAACGCCCTTCTGCGCGAGATGGAGGCCACACCCCATTCCGGGCAATGTAACCATGGCCGCCCCACATATATCGAGCTGAAACTCAGCGACATTGAACGCCTGTTTGGACGCACATGATCACCATCGACGGCACTCCTTATGCTTTAAACGATCCGCTCGTCCTGGCTGCTCTGGGGGGTCTGGCCGTGGTGCTCTTGATGCTCATTCTTCTATTCCTGTCGGCCCGCGCAGCCGGACGATCGGCCCGCGCTATGGCTCCACTGGCGATGCAGATGGGCCAACTCGGCCAGCGCGTCCAAGGCCTCGGCGACGGGCAGGAACGTCTCGCCGGGGGGCTGCATCACGTCTCTGAGGCGCAGGCCCAAAGCCAGACGGCCATGCTGCAACTGATGGAAAAACGCCTCTCTGAGGTTTCGGGTCAGATGAACGAAAACCTGCAAGGCTCCGCCCGTCGCACGGCACAGACGCTGGGCGAGTTGCAACAGCGCCTCAAGGCCATCGACAAAGCGCAGGACAACATCACCAAGCTCTCGGGCGATGTGCTGACGTTGCAGGACATCTTGTCGAACAAACAAACGCGCGGCGCGTTCGGGGAAATCCAACTCACCGATATTGTGTCCAAGGCCCTGCCCAAGGACAGCTACACGCTGCAGGCCACGCTTTCCAACGGCAAGCGGGCCGACTGCCTCATCCATCTGCCCAATCCCCCCGGGCCAATCTGTGTCGACAGCAAGTTCCCCCTAGAAGCCTATGAGGCGCTGCGCAATGCCACCAATGACTGGGAGGTCAACGAGGCCGCCAAGTTCCTGCGCACCTCCGTCAAAAAGCACATCAAGGACATCTCCGAGAAATACATCCTCGATGGCGAAACCGCCGATGGCGCGCTGATGTTCCTACCCTCCGAGGCGGTCTATGCCGAACTGCACGCCAATTTCCCCGATCTTGTGCGCGAAGGGTTCTCTGCACGCGTCTGGATCGTCTCGCCCACCACATGCATGGCCACGCTCAACACCATGCGCGCCATCCTCAAAGACGCCCGCATGCGCGAACAGGCAGGGGCCATCCGCCGTGAACTGGGCCTGCTCTTTGCGGATGTCGAACGACTGGGCACGCGGGTGGAAAACCTGGACCGGCATTTCGGGCAGGCGGCCAAGGACATCTCGGACATCAAGATTTCGGCCGACAAGGCCGGACGCCGCGCCCGCCGCTTGGATAACTTTGATTTTGAGGAACTGGCCCCGGACACCGATGAAACGGTGGTCAAACTCACCAAAGACAGCTGATCTTGCGAATCTCGTCCTGACCGCCTAGATAAACGGTGAGAGGTTGGCGCGGGCGAGCGCCTCGCCAACCCGGTCAGGTCCGGAAGGAAGCAGCCGTAACGAGCCCCGCTTGGGTCGTTGTCCAGCCTCTCACCTCTCACGACTTTGATGCACGCCGTAGGGCGGGGTTTCACCCCGCCATGTGAAACGCCCAATAGCCGGGGTGAACCCCGGCCTACATCCAAATCACAAACCTTACCAATGCATTAAAGCGTTTCGCGCGCGAAACATTTGAGTCAGGCTAACGCCTATTCCGCCGCGTGGCTAACCGACTTATTGGGTATCAATGGCTGCGTTGCGGTGTTGACTGCAAGCCGGTTCAATTCAATCGTGAACGTGGTCTCGACACCCACCTCACTTTTGTAGTCAATCGTTCCACCATGGGCTTCCAGGATCTTTTTGGAGATGCTCATGCCAAGGCCAGTGCCGCCATGGTCGCGTTTGTCGGGGCAGGCGACCTGTTGGAAAGGAGCAAAAACGATGTTCTTGGAATTCACCGGAATACCAACGCCTGTGTCGCGGATCAGAATTTTCGCCTTCGACCCGGATGTTTCGACATACACATTCACCACACCACCATCTTGAGAAAACTTGATGGCGTTTGACAGTACGTTGGACATCACCTGCATCAGGCGTCGTGTGTCACCCTCCACCTGCACCAGTTCATCCGGAGTGTGCGCGGCGATGGTGATGTCCCGATCCCCACCAAGGGCGCGGTGTTCCGCGACCGCAGTGCGCACAAACTGAGCAAGATCAATGGTCGAAAGGTCGAGCGCCACCTCCCCGGATTTTAACGCCTGGAAATCCAGAAGATCGTTGATCAGAACCGCAAGCCGATTGCCCCCTGCTTGGCCAAGCTTGGCAATGGTTTTGAGCTCGTTCGGCAACCTCCCGAACTTATCATCGTTCAGCAAATCGAGCGAGGCCTTGACGGAAGTGAGGGGTGTCCGCAATTCGTGGCTGACGATTGCGATGAACTGAGACTGCACTTTGTACGCATCAGTGACGCGATCCCGTTCGATGCGCAGCTCCCGCAAATGCTTCAACCGTGCCATGTAGTTTTCAAGAAACTTCCGGGAACACTCGATCAGGAAATAGAGCACGAACAGGACAATGCCGAGCTGCTTCCAGAGATCGGAGTCCAGCGGCGGGCGCACGACCCAGATGTCATAGACCGGAATGAACACAAACGCTGCTGAATAGACGCAGAGACGGATAACTAGAATCCTAGGGATCTGGCAGGTGTTCATCGCAGAATAAAGTGCTGCGGCGAAGAGAAAGAACAAGGGGCCCATATGCAACGATGGGCCTTCGGCGAAGGCCATCAGGACAATATAGAGAACAATCGACATCGCACATAGTGCGGACGTGACGGACAGTTTGTTGAGATACCGTACCGCATCGCGCTTGTTTTTGCCGTCCCACGCCAGGACCCGTTTGGCGACGCAGTAATCCAGAGTTTCACAGATCTGACAAAAGGCGTAGCAAGCCAGTGCGGTTTGAATATTGATGTAGTAGGCCGCAAGAAGGGTCGCCCCGGCAAGGGTCGCCTGACGCTGCCAAAACAGCTCAAGACCCGATTGCGCAAAGTCCTTCAATTGCCGCTTGATTTGAATCATCGCAAGTCTCGGTGCCCTCTTGCAAAAGTGATCCGGACACACTGTCCTGCACGAGAAATCCACGGTCGTAGTCGCAAGGCGACATTGCGAAGCAAGACCCCATTTCCTAGGCATCAATTGAGCAAAAACAGGGCAAAACGATGGTTCTCGAGGGCCGTGCACCAGAGGCAAAGACCGGCGTGAGGCGGTGGTTTGAAGGGATCATGACGGAAAACGTGATTGCGTTGGGCCATCATATCGTAACGCTTGGGTGCGAATGACCTGTGGTCATTCATACGTCTCAGTACGCGTTAATTTCGGCAAGCCAAACCGCGAATTACGTTCAAAACTCAAATCTTACCAATGGGTTAAATCGTATCCCGCGCGGAAAACTTGCCCCTAAGCCCCCGCCAACGCCCAGTCCATCTGCTCGTCCGTCTCCACAGCACAAGGCCGCACAGCGCGCAGACGCCGCAGTGCCTCTTCCGCCACGTCGCCTGCCTCGACCATCAACCTCAGCGCGGCCATGCCCGACCGCCCACATCCGCCAAAGCAATGGATCAGTACCCGACCACCCCCCTGCAATGCTGACAGGGCCGTCTTGCTCGCCACGTGCCAATCGTCGATCTGTTTGGGGCGCGGTATGCTCAAATCCTCTACTGCAAAGTGGATCCAGCGCGTGCCGCTGTCCTGTATATCCATCCCCATATTGCCCAACCCATGGCTTACCTGCTCCGACGCCGTTGTCATCGTGATCACGAGCGCAGGCTTCCAGTCCTTGAGATGCGCCAGATCATCCGCCCATCGCCCACCACGTCCGGGCAAGGGCGCGATGCCCAGGATCCCACCCGCCACAGGCAACGCGTATATGACGAAATCTGACATCAAGTCTGACGTTCAAAGACGATTGGTCGAAAACGTATCGCAGCTGCGCATGTCGCCTGTCTGAAACCCCGTTGCAAACCAGCGCGAGCGTTGTTCAGATGTGCCATGGGTGAATGTATGCGGCTGCGGTACCTTGCCTGCACGTTTCTGCAGGTGGTCATCTCCGATCATACGCGCCGCATTGAGCGCCTCTTCCAGATCACCGGGCTCCATCAACCCCCCAACCGCTTTGGCCCAGATGCCGGACAGGCAATCCGCCTGCAACTCAAGCCGCACGGTTAGCGCATTGGCTTCGGTCTGGCCCGCCGCTTGCCGGGCGCGGTTCACCTCAGGCAGGATGCCAAGCTCATTTTGCACATGATGTGCCACCTCATGGGCAATCACATAAGCCGCGGCAAAATCGCCTGAGGCGCCCAGTTGCCGCGACATTGTCGTGAAAAACTCAGTGTCCAGATAAGCCTTGCGATCCGCAGGGCAATAGAATGGACCGGTTGCCCCAGACGCGCCGCCGCAAGGGCTTTGGGTGACACCCGAGTACAGCACCAGCGCCGGCGGGGTATAGTCACGCCCCACCTGAGCGGGAAAGATCTGCGACCAGACGTCTTCTGTCGTCGCCAGAACTTGCGAGGTAAATTCTGCCGCCCGCTCTTCTTCAGCGCTCAGCTGACGTGGTTCAGAGCTTTCTTGCTGCAAGCCTCCGTTTTGCAATAGCGGTGTAACATCGACACCGGCAAAATAAGCCACGGCCACAATCACCAACAACCCAATACCGCCGACACCAGCACCGCGTCGCGCTCCACCTGACCGTCTTCGATCTTCCACGTTGCGACTGCGCCTGATCCCTCGTAACCGCATTCCAACATCCCCCCTACAAATGCTGGGATCATTAAAACAGGTCAGAACGGACCTGCCTAGAGAAAGAAATCAGCCCTCGCAGCGGTGTCTTGGAGGCTGTACGCTGGCTGCATGGCAGAAGACAGTGAAACAGAAGAAAAGGCCAAGGTCCGCACGGAATGGGCTGCTGATCGTACGATCATGGCAAATGAACGGACGTTCAGTGCCTGGATGGGCACCGGCCTTGGCGCGGTTGGCGTGGCAATTGGTCTTAAGGCGGTCTTTGGTGCGTTCGAACCGACCTGGGCGGCCAAAATGGTGGCATCGCTGTTTTTGCTGATCGCCATCCTGATCTACTGGTCCGCACGCACTCAGGCCCGGAAAACCTTGATGCGGTTGAAGGAAAAAGACGCCGAACCGATGCCTGTTCGCAATTTCACGTTGCTTGCAACGGTGATGACCATCGCCACGCTCGCCACCGGGGCCATACTTTGGAGTCTTTGAAGGACTTCGACGGTGGACCATCATCGGCGCGCATTCTAGGCTGGCACTCGACCGAATCCGCTAAAGATACATCATGACCGAAACCCCCGACACCACCTATCAGGTTCTGGCCCGGAAATACCGGCCCGAAACCTTTGCCGATCTGGTGGGGCAGGACGCCATGGTGCGCACGTTGCGCAACGCGTTTGAGGCCGACCGTATCGCCCAGGCCTTTATCATGACGGGCATTCGCGGCACCGGCAAAACCACAACGGCGCGGATCATTGCCAAGGGGATGAACTGCATCGGGCCAGATGGGCAGGGCGGGCCAACGACGGATCCGTGTGGTCAGTGCGAGCATTGCACAGCGATCATGGAAGGGCGGCATGTCGATGTGCTGGAAATGGACGCCGCGAGCCGGACGGGTGTGAATGACATTCGCGAAATCATCGACAGCGTGCATTACCGCGCCGCCTCGGCACGCTACAAGATTTACATCATCGACGAAGTGCACATGCTCTCGACCAGCGCCTTCAACGCGCTTCTGAAGACGCTTGAAGAGCCGCCGGCGCATGTGAAATTCATCTTTGCGACCACAGAAATCCGCAAGGTTCCCGTTACGGTCCTGAGCCGCTGTCAGCGGTTCGATCTGCGCCGGATTGAACCGGAAGTGATGATCGCGCTTCTGCGTAAGATTGCTGATGCGGAAAAGGCGGAAATTGCCGAAGACGCGCTGGCTTTGATCACCCGCGCCGCCGAAGGCTCGGCCCGTGATGCCACCTCGCTTCTGGATCAGGCGATCAGCCACGGGGCAGGGGAAACCACTGCCACTCAAGTGCGGGCCATGTTGGGCCTCGCCGACCGTGGTCGGGTCATGGATCTGTTTGATCTGATTATGAAGGGTGATGCGGCGGGTGCTCTGACGGAGCTCTCCGCGCAATATGCCGAAGGTGCTGATCCCATGGCAGTGCTGCGTGACCTGGCCGAGATCACCCATTGGGTTAGCGTGGTCAAGATCACGCCTGAGGCGACCGAAGACCCGACCATCAACCCCGATGAACGCACGCGCGGCGCGGCGATGGCCGAAGCCTTGCCGATGCGGGTTCTGACGCGGATGTGGCAGATGCTGCTCAAGGCGCTGGAGGAAGTGGCCAGCGCGCCTAATTCCATGATGTCCGCAGAGATGGCGGTCATCCGCCTGACCCATGTGGCTGACCTGCCCAGCCCTGAAGAGCTTGTCCGCAAGCTGCGAGATGCGCCACCGACCGGTCCAGCACAGGGTGGTCCAAACGGCGGCGGTCATGCACGATCCTCTGCGCCCGTGGCAACCGCCTCAGCAAGTCCCACACCCGCGCCGCGGACCAATGCGCCAGTGAGCCAGAGCCAGCCGCAGCCTAGCGGAGCCACCACTGCGCTGGCCGCGCAGTCCGAGACGGCGCTGGCGCATTACCCGACATTTGAGCATGTGGTCGAGCTCATCCGCGCGCATCGTGATGTGAAACTGCTGGTCGAGGTGGAAACCTGCCTGCGCCTAGCGGCGTATCAGCCGGGGCGTATTGAATTTATGCCCACGGAGGCCGCGCCGAATGACTTTGCCCAGCGCCTTGGCGCGCGCCTGCAAAGCTGGACCGGCAATCGCTGGGCCGTTTCGATTGTCAATGAAGGCGGGGCTGAAACCATAGCTGAACGCCGCGATGCGGCGCAAAATGCGCTGGAGGCCGAAGCGCGCGAACATCCGATGGTGCAGGCTGTGTTCGCCGCCTTTCCCGAGGCCCGGATCGAGGCCATTCGCACGCCCGAAGACCTTGCCGCCGAAGCCGAGGTCGAGGCATTGCCGGAAGTGGATGAAGAATGGGACCCCTTCGAAGAGGATTGACCGCGGCGCTGGCTCTGATCTGCTTGCCTCTGCCCGCTTTTGCCGAAGTGTGCGACAAGGTCCGCCCCGGTTGGGATGGCATGCCTGTGAGCATGTGGCAGGAGGCACTCTGGCTCTTCGGTAGCCCGGCAGCGCTCTTCCTGCTCTTCTGTTCGGCCCTTGTTTTTCGCTTCAAGAACAGCTGGGGTGCTTTGGCGGTTTTTGTCGGTTGGAGCTTCCTTGTCGGGGCCTTCACATTCTGGGATCCAACAGGCGGCGTACGCGATGGTGCCATCGCCGAAGGATGCGTCGGCTCCCCAGCTGTTTTTGTCGTCGTTGTTTTGGTGATCTCCGTTGGGCTCTTGCTCTATACAGGAAAGCCCGACGCAGAGGACGAGAGCAGGCTAAATTAAAGCTGACGGGATTGAATGCGCCGCCCAATGCGTCCGGCGGTCAACCTGAGGCATCAGACAAAGGCCGGGCGCGCGCAACACTCACATAGTGCGCGGCGTTCGTCCAAAGGCTGTGAGGCAGGGTTTTGGCTCGAACGCTCTAACACCGTACAGGATCACCCCTCCGCCGGAGCCACCGCCCGCTGATAGAGATGCCACGTGGTGTGGCCAAGGATTGGAAGGGTAAAGATCAAGCCCAGAAACGCCGGAACCAATGACACCAGCATAGCAACTGCAATGATCGCCGCCCATGTGAGCATGACAGCCGGATTTTCCGTGACAACACGGATGGATGTTAACATGGCCGAGATGAAGTCAATGTCCCGGTCAAGGAGCATCGGCATTGCAACAGCAGTCACCGAAAACAGCACCGCCGACAGGGCTGCGCCGACGCAGGTGCCAATCGCAAGAAACGTCCAGCCTTCTGGCGTAAAGAAAACCGTATCCAAGAACCCGTCCAAATCCGAGAAGGACGAGTCCTGCAGGATAATGACCAGCAATGTTCGGAACTGATAAAACCACACCCAAAGAATGAACAGCGTGGCAAAGGCCATCCAACCCATCTCGCGATTGCGTTGATTGGCCATGACGGTGAGAATGTCCAGCCAGCCGAAGCTTTGCGCGTTCTGCAACCGGCGCGACATTTCATAGAGCCCAGCAGCGGCGAAGGGCGCTACCAGCGGAAAGCCGACCGCGGCGGGAACGATCATCCAGACCTTTCCAAGCCAGAGCAGACACCATACAAAAAAGAGACCGAAAACAGCATAAAACAAGCCGAAAAAGCCGCTCATAACAGGGCGCGCCAGAAAGTCGGACAACCCGGCCCTCAGCGACGCAGCGATATCGCCCGACGTGACCTTGTTGACTTTTGGCATGGACTGCGGGGGCGGCGTCAGGTCATCTGGTGGCGGAGAACCTGAGGTTTTCGATGTCATGACATAGTACTCCCAAGGCAAGGCATTGCGCGCATCCGTTTTGCCAACAGACCCAAACGTGAAACAGACATCCCTCCCGCACATGCAAGTCTGCATCAGGTCAATCATAAGGACAAGGGGGGCATGTAGTGACACGGCCCCCTTGGCGGGCTTTCGTCGGACGGACATCATCGGAAGAACGCACAGCGCGGTGAGTCTCAGGTTAATGTGCGACACGAGAATGTTTGGCTTCCGCAGAACGAACCTTGTCCAACACAGACCCTAAAGCCATTGCCTCCCGCGCCCTGCCATCCTAACCTCACGACATGACTGATACACCCGAACGCCGCTGGCATGATATGGGCGGGCAAGACGCCGGCCCGGTTCCGATGGAAGGGCATGACTTTGCTCTTTGGGAGAAACGCATAGATGCCCTGATGGTGCTCTGCGGGGGCAAGGGGCTGTTCACCGTCGATGGCCTGCGTCGCGCGCTGGAAGACATGGGTGAAGAGGCGTTTGAAAAACACAGCTACTATGAACGCTGGATCGCCGCCACCAACCAGAACCTGATCGAAGCCGGCGTCTACACGCTCGAAGAGTTGGGCCAGCGGATGGAAGAAGTTGCTGCGCGCGGCCCAACTTACGGTGAGGCGCAAGGTGACTGACGCGGTGATGCAAAAAGTTCGCATCAAATCCATGTTTCCTCCGGGCCATGTGCGCGCGCCCTACTATATCCGTGGCAAACTGGGCGAGATTGAGCGCGAGATCGGCCTGTTCGGAAATCCGGAACAGCTTGCCTATGGCCTGAAAGCCGAAGACAAGACGCTCTACCGGGTGCGCTTCACCATGGCGGAGCTGTGGGGCGCAGAGGCGGAGACACCAACCGATACAGTTGACGTCGAGGTGTATGCCCATTGGCTGGAGGAGGCCTGACATGCCACATGACCATCACGATCATGATCACCTGAGTTCCTCGGGCCATCCGTTTCGCGCCGACAATGACATGGCACTGACCTATTGGCAGCGGATGGAAATCGCCGTGCGTGAGTTGCTGGTGGAAAAAGGACATCTTACTCCGGCTGAGATCAGTGCCCAGATCGAGGCGATGGATGCCCGAAGCCCTGCTGATGGCGCTGCTGTCGTTGCACGGGCCTGGGTTGATCCTGAGTTTAAGGCGCGGCTTCTGGACAATGCCGCCACAGCGACGCGGGAGATGGGCTTTGACATCGGTCCGCTGAACCTGATCGCGGTGGAGAACACGGCCGAAGTGCATAACCTCATCGTCTGCACGCTGTGCTCGTGCTACCCGCGTAACCTTCTGGGGCTGCCACCTGATTGGTACAAGACCCGCGCCTACCGCTCACGCGCTGTGAAAGAGCCGCGCAAGGTCCTGCGGGAGTTTGGCGTGCAACTGCCAGAGAAGACACAAATCCGCGTGCACGATAGCACTGCTGACATGCGATATGTGGTCATCCCGGCGCGTCCGGAAGGCACGGGTGGGATGGACGAGACTGCGCTTACCAAACTAGTCACTCGCGATCTCGATGATTGGCACCGGGTTGGCGCGCGCCCCTGCGCAGGCTTGAGCCAAGTGGCGTGAACGCGTAAGGCTGTTGCCAAAGGTCTCTCAAGAAAGGCCGCGTATGAGCGACGAGCAAACATCCGAAACTATTTCGCTAACCGAGCGTTTGATCGGTACAGCCTTGGTGGCACCCATCTGGATGTCGCGGCTTTTGCCATATCGCCTGCGCGTGCCATTCGTGGGCTGGGCGGCCTCCCGGCTTTTGGGACCGCTCGCCGGATACCGCCGCCGCGTGCGCGAAAACCTCGCTTTCGCCAGACCCGATTTGAACCATGAAACCGTGCGCGATCTGATGCTCAGCGTGCCCGATAATGCTGGGCGCAATATGGTTGAGCTTTATTCCCCCGAGTTTGCCGACTATGCCCGTAAATCACCCGTCATCGGCCCCGGCCTTCCCGATGTGCGTGCAGCCCGTGAAGCAGGGCGGCCGGTGATCTTCGTGACCGGGCATTTTGGATCCTTCAACGCCGCGCGGCTTGCGATGATGGAGCAGGGGTTCAACATGGGGGTGTTTTACCGCCCCATGGCCAATCGTCCGTTCAATGAGCATTACGTCAAGGCCATGGCATCCCTGTCGGAGCCGATGTTCGAGCAAGGGCGCAAAGGCATGATCCAGATGGTCAAACACCTGCGCTCCGGCGGCGTGCTAGCGATTCTCAATGATCTTAACGCCCATGACGGTGTGCCGCTTGAGTTCTTCGGAAAACCAGCACTCACATCGCTCGCAACCGCTGAAATGGCGCTAAAGTTCGACGCGCTTTTGGTGCCGGTCTGGGGGCTGCGCGATCCCGATGGGTTGCATTTCACCATCCACACCGAGACGCCCATTGCCCATTCCGACCCCGTCACCATGACCCGCGAATTCAACGCGCGCTTAGAGGCGGCCATCCGCGAGAACATGCATCAATGGTTCTGGATTCACCGCCGCTGGAAAGACGGCACTGGCCCACTGGCGGACCGGGGTGCCAAGATTTTGGCAGACTTGGAAAGAAACGCCTGACAGTGTTTTGGGTATTTCTGACAAGAAAGAAGCCTGACGCACCTGCTTCTTTCTTGTTGCAAATACCCATGCCCACCGGATCACATGGCGGGCTTTATCAGGTCCATTTCGCGACCGGCGGCAAGCTCATCAAAACCGCATCGGCATCATGACCTGTGGCCAGACCAAACTTGGTGCCGCGATCATAGACGAGGTTGTATTCGGCATAGAGACCGCGATGCACGAGTTGGGTTTCCTTGTCTGCGTCAGACCAATTCTGTCCGCGGCGTTTTTCGACCAGCGGCACATAGGCTTTGAGAAACGCTCGGCCAATATCCTGTGTCAGGGCAAAATCGGCTTCCCAGTCGCCGGAATTCTGGTCATCCATGAAGATGCCGCCCACGCCGCGCGCGCGGTGGCGGTGCGGGATGTAGAAATACTCATCCGCCCATTTCTTGAGATGCGGATAATGGTCGGTCCCATGCGGATCGAGATGGGCCTTTTGCGTGGCGTGGAAATGCGCTGTGTCCTCGTCATACTCAATGCAAGGATTCAGGTCAGAGCCGCCGCCAAACCACCAGGCCCCAGGCGTCCAGAACATGCGTGTGTTCATATGCACCGCCGGCACATGCGGGTTTTGCATATGCGCCACGAGGCTGATGCCTGAAGCCCAGAAGCGTGGGTCATCTTCCATGCCAGGCACACCGCGCGCAGCCATGGCTTTTTGCGCTTGCGCGCCCAGGCTTCCATAGACTTCCGAGACATTGACGCCGACCTTTTCAAAGACCCGGCCGCCGCGCATGACACTCATCAAGCCGCCGCCTGCGTCAGAGTTATCGTCGCTGGCACGTTTGGTTTCCGAGACGTCAAACCGGCCCGGTGCGGCGCCAGCCATCGGCCCGCTGTCATGGCTGTCTTCGAGCTCCTCAAACGCGGCTACAATGTCGTCGCGTAGCTGCCGGAACCAACTCGCCGCGCGGGATTTTTCGTCTTGCATCTTGCTCATGCGCCCATCAATGCGCAGGTGCGGCGACAGGGTCAAGCAGTGTTCGGCCGCCATCGATGGTCATGATCTGCCCGGTCATAAAACCAGACGCCTCGCTCGACAGATATTGCACCGCTGAGACAAGCTCGCTGGCCGAAGCAATCCGGCCAAGCGGGGTGTGGTCTTCAATGTCGGCGCGGTAGTCGGTGTTGTCGCGCAAGGTGTTCTGCAATGAGGCGCTCATAACGGATCCGATGGCCACACCGTTGACCCGGATCCGATGTGGTGCCAGCGACACCGCCAGGTTCCGTGTCATCTGATCGAGAGCTGCCGTCGACACCGAGTAGCCCAGCAAGTCGGGATGTGTACGCCGTGCGGCAATCGAGGACAGGTTCACAATGGTGCCCACTGTGCCGTCTTCATCGCCATCGGCCTGTTTTATCATCCGCTTGGCCACAAGCTGGCTCAGGCGTAGAGGGGCCAGAAGGTTCTGATTGAGCGACAACTCCACCGCGTCATCATCTGGATTGAGAGGATCGGACGGCACCACCTGACGCGAGGCATTGACCAGGATATCAACCTGCTCAAAGGCATCGATCGTTGCGGAAAGAAGGTTGGCCAACGTGAGCTTTTCGCGCAAATCCCCAGCAAAATACCGTTGCGCGCTGCCATCCTCGTTATTGCCCAACTCATGCGCAAGCTGCTTTTCGTCCATATCGGCGAACATCACGTTCGCGCCCTTGTCGACAAAATGCCGCCCAATGGCGAGGCCAACCCCGTTAGCCCCCCCGGTGACAATGGCGGTCTTACCGGAAATGGAAAATGACATCTCGCCTGTCTCTCCCGTTATGGCCTGCGCATCTCAAATCGCATTCTGCGCAGCCTAGTTCAACTTCTCAGCCTTTTCGAGCCGGATTTGCCGCCCACAGAATTTTGAACCGGTTGTCGCTTGCGTGGGTTTTGACATCACGGAAATTGACGCCCAGTTCGGCTTCATAGGGCAGGTGGCGATTGGCCACCATCCAAAGCTGGCCTTTTGGTTTGAGTGCTTCTGCGGCTGCCCGAATGAACGCGCGGCCAAGGTCCGGGTCACTGGCCCGACCGGTATGAAAAGGGGGTTCATGATCACCGTATCGAGCGGCTCGGGCGGCTGCCAGCGCGTGGCATCGGACCAGTGAAACGCGGCACGTGTGTCGGTGACATTGGTTCGCGCGCAGTCCAGTGCGGATTTCTCGGCTTCTACAAGATGAAGGCGTGTGATGGAGTCCCGTCGAAGCGCTTCGGCGCTGAGATACCCCCAGCCTGCGCCCAGGTCGGCCAGCAAGGCCCCAAGTTTTTGCGGCAGGTGATCGGCCAGGAACTGTGAGCCGGGATCAATCCCATCAGCAGAAAACACACCTGGTGCCGTGACAAAGCCGTCCTCAATTTGCGTTTGGTCGTTCAATTGCCAGTCGGTCAACTCCAGACCGCCATGGAACCAGAAAAGCTTGCCATGAGACTTTGACAAGGCCGGAGACACCTCGCACCGTGCACGACAAAGCTTGAGCACTGACTCAATGCCGTCCGTTTTGGCCCCATCTACGACCACCGGTCCATCGGTGAGGGATGAGGCCTGAGCGATCATGGCCAATGTGAGTGGTTTGGCGCGGGCGGCGAACACAATGGCTGCGGCATAGGGCCCGTCGGGTTCTGTGCCACAGTCAAACCCAAGCGCATCGAATGTGTCATGTACGGGCCGAAACCCGGTCAGGATGTGACATCTGCCTTTGTCCAGTGCGGATAGGTCGGTGCCAGACGCGGGGCGAAAGACGACCACACGTCCGGTGTCAGGCCAGGGCATATCGCCCGAAGACAACGCCAGAGACAGCCGTGACGTCGTACTCACGCTATTCTTTTTCCATGGTGCATTGCAGAGGGTGCTGATGGCGGCGGGCGAAATCCATCACCTGCGCCACCTTGGTTTCGGCGATTTCGTGGCTGAACACGCCAACAACTGCGACGCCTTTCTTGTGCACGGTCAGCATGATCTCAAACGCCTGGCTGTGCGACATGCCAAAGAAGCGCTCCAGCACCGCCACAACGAATTCCATAGGTGTATAATCATCATTCAAGAGCAGCACCTTGTACAAAGGTGGCCGCTTTGTCTTGGGCTTGGTGTCAACAACCACGGCAGCGTCTGTGCCGTCGTCCTCATCCCCTGGCCCAGCCATGATGACCAAGTCCGTCATTGATCCCGTTAACCTACGCTGTGACAGCACGCTCGTGCAGCAGGTATATAACTTTCGCAGAGCGTGTGAAAAGGGGCGCAGGTCGTTGAATCGACCGCAAGTCGCCGATTCTCGCCTGTCGTGGCTGTGCAAAACGTCCGATTGGTCGTGAATGACGTCTTGCAGGTGAGCTACTTGAGCTGTGCCGCCGCCTCAACAAGGCCGATACCGTCTCGCCGTTGCAAGACAACAACGATTGGCTGATCGCCCTGCGCGGGCACCGTCAGTCGAAGCGCTTCTTCACCGGTCCAACTTCCGACTTGCGCCATGTCCGTCACCACGTTGGCGTAGCTGATCGTGTGGCCCGCATTTTCGCCACGCGTGATGTTCACAGTGCTCTCAGGCCTGTAGCGCACCACGCGCACCGCCAATGGTTCCTCGAACTGAGTCATTGGCTCTGCCTCAATTAGCACATCATCACCAACGCGGCTCAGTTCTATATCAACCGTCGACGACGTCTGCAGGTGCCGGTTGATCATGTCGCTCACGTCTTTGGGGCTGTTGCCGACCACATGTTCGCGTCCATTGATCACCATCTGAGGCGTGTAGATCATGCGACGTCCGTTTTCCGCGGCATAGGCGCGCTGGCGATCTGCGTGCCCGGGATGGGCAAAGCTGTCTTTCCAGCCGATATAATCCCAATAGTCGACGTGCAAAGCGAGGGCGACAACATCATCCCGCTTGGCCAATTCGTGCATGAACGCATCTGCAGGCGGGCAAGACGAACAGCCTTGCGACGTGAACAGTTCCACAACAACGGCCTTGGACTGCGAAAACGCTGGAACGGCCCATAGACCAACCGCAATTGCAAAAGCTATGATACGACGCATCTGTCTGCCTCAAAGGTTTAGATTGTCACCCTAAACCCCATCTAAGACGAAACGATCAAAATAACCAATCAACGAATTGAGAGAAATATGTGAACTTCGTTACATTGAAAATTTGTGTACAACGGTATACAAATATTGCATCGCCACTCTTGAACGCATGTTTCTTTTGGTTCAGAAGAATTTCAAACCACGACTGCACCGCTAGCGAAAGGATCGCCCTATGCCCGTTACTGTTGGTCACGACACTGCTAAAACCCGGAAAACCCTGAAGGTTGGGGATCAGACGGTTGCGTATTACTCCATTGCCGCCGCCGAGGCGGCTGGGCTGGGTGACTTCTCTAAACTGCCTGCTGCCTTGCGGGTTGTGCTGGAGAACATGCTGCGCTTTGAAGATGGCAAGACCGTCAGCACCGATGACATCAAGGCGTTCTCAGAGTGGGCCGACAAAGGCGGGAAGAACCCGCGTGAAATCGCCTATCGCCCGGCACGCGTGTTGATGCAGGATTTTACGGGCGTGCCCGCTGTTGTCGACCTTGCCGCGATGCGGGACGGGATCAAGGCGCTGGGCGGTGATCCGCAGCAGATCAATCCGCTCAACCCTGTGGACCTTGTGATCGACCACTCGGTGATGATCGACGAGTTCGGCAATCCGCGTGCGTTTCAAATGAATGTGGACCGCGAATATGAGCGCAACATGGAGCGTTACCAGTTCCTCAAATGGGGGCAGGGCGCGTTCAACAACTTCCGCGTGGTGCCGCCCGGAACAGGTATTTGCCATCAGGTGAACCTGGAGTATCTGGCGCAAACTGTCTGGACCGATAAGGACCAGAATGGCGAGGAAGTCGCCTATCCCGATACGTTGGTGGGCACGGACAGCCACACCACAATGGTCAACGGCGCGGCCGTTCTGGGCTGGGGTGTCGGCGGCATTGAGGCGGAAGCCGCCATGCTGGGTCAGCCAATC
Organism: Roseovarius sp. S88; assembly: GCF_037023735.1. Taxonomy (GTDB): domain Bacteria; phylum Pseudomonadota; class Alphaproteobacteria; order Rhodobacterales; family Rhodobacteraceae; genus Roseovarius; species Roseovarius phycicola. The sequence continues at coordinate 752,008 of NZ_CP146069.1, forward strand.
TCCATGTTGATCCCCGAAGTGGTGGGCTTTGAACTCACCGGCAAAATGGTTGAAGGCACAACCGGCACCGACCTCGTGCTCAAGGTTGTCGAAATGCTGCGTGAAAAGGGTGTGGTTGGCAAATTCGTAGAATTTTACGGCGCTGGTCTCGACACGTTGCCGCTGGCGGACCGCGCCACCATCGCCAACATGGCTCCTGAATACGGTGCGACCTGCGGCTTCTTCCCCATTGACGGGGAAACCCTGCGCTACCTGCGCCAGACCGGCCGGGACGAGGAGCGCATTGCGCTTGTTGAGGCCTATGCCAAGGAAAATGGATTCTGGCGTGGGGACGACTACGCCCCAATCTACACAGACACCCTGCATCTCGACATGAACACAATCGTTCCGGCCATCTCTGGCCCTAAACGCCCGCAGGACTATGTTGCCCTGACCGATGCAAAGTCGGCCTTCACACGCGAGATGAAAGAAACCTTCAAGCGTCCAATGGACAAAGAAGTGCCTGTCGCAGGTGAAGATTACACCCTGTCTTCCGGTGACGTCGTAATCGCCTCGATCACGTCGTGTACCAACACATCGAACCCGTATGTGATGATCGGCGCGGGCCTTGTGGCGCGCAAAGCCGCTGCTTTGGGTCTCGACCGTAAACCATGGGTTAAAACTTCGCTGGCACCGGGATCACAAGTTGTCTCGCACTACCTTGAGGCCGCCGGCCTTCAGGAAGATCTGGATAAGATCGGCTTCAACCTCGTGGGCTATGGCTGCACCACCTGTATCGGCAATTCAGGCCCGATTCAGAAGGAACTGAGCGAGGCCATTGCCGAAGGTGATCTTGTGGCCACGTCGGTCCTGTCGGGTAACCGGAACTTTGAGGGTCGGATCAGCCCTGATGTCCGCGCCAACTACCTCGCGTCGCCGCCACTTGTGGTGGCCTATGCGCTGGCGGGTACGATGGACATTGACCTAGCCAATGACCCGATCGCGCAGACGCCTGATGGCAAAGATGTGTATCTCAAAGACATCTGGCCCACGCAGCAAGAGATTGCAGAACTGGTCGAGAAAACCGTCACGCGCGAAGCCTTCATCGAGAAATACGCCGATGTCTTCAAGGGCGATGAGAAATGGCAAGAGGTCGAAACCTCCGCGGGTGAAACCTATGACTGGCCGCCGCAGTCCACCTATGTGCAGAACCCGCCTTACTTCCAGGGTATGGGCCGCGAACCCGGCACGATCACCAATATCGAAGGGGCCAAGGTGCTTGCACTGCTTGGCGACATGGTCACCACGGACCACATTTCACCCGCCGGGTCGTTCAAGGACACCACGCCGGCCGGGCAGTACCTCACCGAGCGTCAGGTGCCGGTGCGTGAATTCAACTCTTATGGCTCACGCCGTGGCAACCACGAGGTCATGATGCGCGGCACCTTCGCCAATATCCGCATCAAGAACGAAATGCTGGATGGCGTCGAAGGCGGCTACACCAAAGGCCCTGACGGCAACCAAACCTCGATCTTCGAGGCCGCCATGGCGCATCAGGCCAACGGCACGCCTCTGGTCGTCTTTGGCGGTGAGCAATATGGCGCGGGCTCAAGCCGCGACTGGGCGGCCAAGGGCACGGCGCTCTTGGGCGTGAAGGCTGTAATCGCTGAAAGCTTTGAACGTATCCACCGTTCCAACCTCGTTGGCATGGGGGTGATCCCGTTTGAGTTCACCGGTGGCGACAGCCGGAAGTCTCTGGGTCTCACGGGGCAGGAAACGGTGTCGATCTCAGGGCTTGATACAATCGAGCCCCTGCAAGAGGTGCCCTGCACGATCACCATGGCCGATGGCAGCGAAAAGACGATCCAGCTTAAATGCCGGATCGATACCGCAATCGAAATCGAATATATCGAACATGGTGGCGTATTGCATTACGTGCTGCGCAATCTTGCGAAAGCGGCCTGAGACAATGTGACACCCAGCGATGTAACATCGCTGGGTGGTCAACCTGGGCCACAAAGCCGACGAGAGGGGAACACCTAATGAAGATGCAGTGCTGTCTTTTCCTTGCACTCGTTTTATCCCCCACGGCCATGGCGCAATCTATCGATTTCGGCGACGACAGTTCGGAATATGCCAATGACTTTGAATGCGATGACCGGCGATTTGTAGGCAACGGCATGGCAACCGGTCTTGATTGGGACGATGCCGGTCACGATGCAACCGATTGCCGCCATGCCTATGAACTTGGAACGATAAAGCTGTGGAATCAGTCCAAAGCAAGCGCCGCGACCCAGTGCAGTGCCATAAGCTATGGCGACGACACATCAGACTATGCACGGGACGGCACCTGCGACGACCCGCGATTTGAAGGTCCTGGGACAGACTCTGTTATGCTGCCTGATGAACTTGGCCGCGATGCCACAGATTGTAAAAAAGCCTGCGAGATGGGCACTGCGTTCATTCGAAATTACTGAGCCGCATGGCGCAAGACCGGGCGAGTGAAATCCCGCCTTACTCCCAGACAAATTGCATCACCTGCCGCACGGAATGAAACATCCGTGACAGTTCATAGGTGGCCAGAAACAAAAGCGGATACCCAATTGCCTCGCGCGCTTCAAAGAACGGGACAAGTCCCGATTTGTGGACCAATGCTTGCACAGGACGAAACAACAGAACTGACAAGGCAATACCAATCAGAATGCCAACCGCAATGTCGCTAGGCCAGTGCAGGCCCACTGCGACCCTTGGCAGGCACACGATCAAGCCCGCATGCAAAAGCGCCACAACACCTGCACGCTTCGAGACCTGGAACAACCCAACGGCAAGGGCAAAGAACAGTACGGCATGATCCGATGGAAAAGCGCTCCATTCTTCCAGCAAGCTGGTGTTGAGCCATCCCATGATCGAAATGCCAGCGTCCGGGTCATGCATTGGCCGGGTGCGAAAGGGCAGAACCGTCGCCAGGCCACGTGCCACTCCAATGGCAATTGCCCCTATCAGCAGGACACCTACCAGCTTCTCACGCGCGGTCTGGCGCGTCTCGGCGTCAAAGGAGAACCAAAGTCCCCAGAACAGCACGATCGGCAGAAGGTTTTTGAGCACTTCACGTGTGAACAGGAAGAAGGTCCATGACACGCCTGAATTCGAAGCCGCCCACGCATTCAGTGCTCGGAGTATTTCGTAGTCCACACGTTGCTTTCTCTTGCCCAAAACGTCTGCATATCGGTTCGAGTTTTGGGATTTGAGTCAATGAGTTGCTTGAAAAGGTCAAAAAGACTGCGGGATCACGCTTATCTCAAAAGGAGCTGTAACTTGAAGAAGTTCGGACGCGGCGGTCTTTGTTCAGCGCTGTCTCAAAACCTGAAACGCCGCCGACGCGCCCCAGCCTGCCGCGATGGCAATGGCCAAAGACATCAGCCCATAAACAAGCGGCATCTCACGTGAAAGATTGTAAAGCCAGCGCTCCAGTCCGACTTTCTGCACGTCAATCGTGGTCTCGAAGAGAGACACCACTTTTCCCCGTCGAGTCAGAAAGATACGCGTCGGATAGATCCCCTCGGTCAGGTTAGACGGAAGCTTGATGGACGTGCGAAACAACGTCTGTTCGTCAAGCGCCACGGACCCTTCTTGAAGTGCGTAGATCCCATTGCCGGACCGGATACGAATGATCGCGTCTGTGAAAGACTGTGCATCCGCCACGCTTCTGGGTGCCCCCACCGAACGGATAGCCCGCGGGATCGTCACCTTGTGCCGCAAATCCTCAACATTCGATAGCACCTGATCCAAGGGCCCGGTGGTCGCAATCGCATAAAAACTTGGGGCTTCATCCACCTCAAGTGACTCTGTGTTGACCCAGATACCGAACCGCTTTTCCTTGCGGCGCACGACCACAGGTTCGGTTGGCCCGGCAATGGCGACGATGACATCAAGTGGCTCCTCGGAAATTGGCGCCTCGCGCTTTACAGCGCCAAAGACAAGGATCTCTGAGCCATCAAAAGTGGCGGTGATTGCCACCTTGTCTTTGCTGAGGCCAAGCACCACTTCTTCGCTTGTAGCAGGCAGCGCAAGCACGAGGAAAAGAAGGATCATCAGCCTGCGCATCAATGCCCCTCCACTGCGCCAATAGAGTAGAGCTCGGAGGGCATAATCAGCAGGTCCAGTGCCAGCTTGAAGCACACCGCAAGAACCATGATCGCGAGTAGGATACGGAGCTGTTCGGCTTTCAGCTTAGTCCCAATCGTTGTCCCGATCTGCGCGCCAATGACGCCGCCCACCAGCAACAGAACCGCAAGCGCGACATCGACCGTGAAATTCGTCGTTGCGTGCAGCAAGGTGGTGAAGCCTGTCACGAAGATGATCTGGAAAAGCGACGTGCCCACAACAACCTTGGTTGGCATACCCAGAAGGTAGATCATGGCCGGGACCATGATGAATCCGCCCCCGACACCCATGATTGCCGCGAGAATGCCGACACAAATACCGACGATAACGGGGGGAATGACACTGATATAGAGGCCCGATGTGCGGAAGCGCATCTTGAAGGGGAGCTTGTGAATCCAGTTGTGTTTCTTGCGCTTGGGCGGCGTGCCTGACTTGCTGCGGCGAATGGCGTTGAGGCTTTCGATGAACATCATCGCACCGATGATGCCGAGGAAAACCACGTAGCAGAGTTTGACCAGAAGGTCGACTTGCCCAAGCGATTTCAGGTAGTTAAAGACCACAACCCCGAGGGCTGCCCCGATGAGACCGCCAATCAGAAGGACCGTGCCCATTCGGAGGTCCACTGTCTTTCGTCGCAAATGCGCCAGCACGCCGGAGAAAGAGGAGGCCACAATCTGATTGGCCTCGGTGGCGACGGCGACGGCAGGTGGAATGCCGATAAAGAACAACAGCGGCGTCATGAGAAAGCCCCCGCCCACGCCGAACATGCCTGATAACACGCCAACCAACCCACCCAGTCCAAGCAGGAGAAACGCGTTAACCGAAACCTCGGCGATGGGAAGGTAGATTTGCATGGCACGTCATAGACCTGTGCCTTTGGGATAATCAACCCAAGCAAACGCCTAGATCGCGTCAGGCCTGATCAATTTATGTGAACTGGCCTTACAGCGCGTGATTGGTTGGCTGTACCGGTTGGGGGTGTTGTCACCGCTCTGAACTGGCCAGTTTCCAGGCGGCAAAGACGAAGAATGCGCCGAGCGCTGCCTCGATCCAGCGTCGCCCTTTGGCATAGGCCGCTCGGATATGACGGGTCGACATGGCAAGCGCCCAGGCCCCATGGCAGACAAAGGAAATCGTGAAAGCGCCCAAGACAAAGAGGGCCACGACATCGAGGTTTGCCCCCTCCACCGCACCGATTGAGGCGATTGAGAGCCAAAAGGCGATGGCTTTGGGGTTGGTGGCCTGCAACAGGAAACCCGTTGCGAAGTGGCGGCTCATTGACTTGGCTTGCGTTTCCATGGACGTCAGAGTGGGCGGGTCAAGCGCTTTTCGAAATGCACCATAGGCCAGATAAAGCAGGTAGGCGGCACCGATGATGCGCAAGGCTGTCATGGCCCATGCTGCTTGGGAGATTAGCAACCCCACTCCGAGCATCGTCAGCAGATTGATGGCCATGCTGCCCGTGGCAATACCAAGTGTGGCGACCATGGCCGGGGCGCGGCCCTGCGATGTGGCTATCCCGATCAACAAGGCGACGGACGGCCCCGGAGAGGACGCACCAACCACCAGAATGGCATAGGCCGCCAGAATGCCAGGCAGATAGACAAGAAGATCCGTCACTCGCCGCCGGTCCCCTTGAAGCCCACAATCCGGGTCAACAGGCCCGCTGCGTCCGTTTCTGCGAAATATTGGCCCAGCTGTTCCATGCCTCCGGGCATGGCGAACCGCACTGTTGCGCGCGTAACGCCGTCACGTGTTTCTGAGGCGATCACCTCGGCCGTTGCTCCCGGAGCCATCTGTGCAAACTGCGCCACATAGGCAGCGATGTCTTCCACGCCTTCAACGCCATCGGTTCTGGGATCGGCATAGCGTGCATTTTTGGCAACGGCCTTGGCAATCAAGATGAGTTGCCCTGCCGGGTCAGTTTCTGACCATGCGTCGAAAAATCCATTCAAAGCGTTAGACATCGCCCTCTCCTTTGTCAGAGTCGCAGCCTAACGCAGATCAATACAGCTGTGTTCAGAAATGTTGGGTGGGTTAAACCGCCAGATCCAAGGCCGCACTCAAAAGTGTCTTGGCATATTCGGTTTGCGGGTTGTTAAAGATATCCTGCGCCGAGCCGTATTCGACAATATCGCCCTGTTTCATGACAATGACCTTATGACTCATGGCGCGCACCACAGCGAGGTCGTGGCTTATGAAAAGATATGCCAGCCCGTATTTGACCTGCAGGCGGCGCAGCAGGTCTACGATCTGAACCTGCACCGTCATATCAAGGGCAGAGGTCGGTTCGTCCAGAACCACCAGTTTGGGGCGTAGGATCATGGCGCGGGCAATTGCGATACGCTGACGCTGTCCGCCGGAAAACTCATGCGGGTAGCGGTCCATCATGTCAGGGTCCAGATCGACCTCCCCAAGCACTTCGGCCACAAGTTCACGTACCGGGCGGCCATCAGGATTGCCATGTACGCTCAGCCCCTCGGCAATGATCTGTTCACAGGTCATGCGCGGACTGAGGCTTCCAAATGGGTCCTGAAAGACGATCTGAATGTCCGAGCGGCGGCGGCGCAGTTCCTTGGTGGACCAGTCGCGCATGTCTTGCCCGTCAAAACGCATCACGCCCTCAGATTCGATGAGCCGCATGAGTGCCAGCGCCAATGTGGTCTTGCCTGATCCGCTTTCGCCAACAATGCCCAGCGTCTCGCCAGCACGCACCGAGATTGTCGCCTCATTGACGGCCTTTACATGCCCGACGGTGCGTTTGAGAAATCCCTTTTGAATGGGAAACCAGATTTTCAGCTTGTCGGTCTCTACTAGAACCGGCGCCTTTTCCTCTACCGGATCAGGCGCGCCGGACGGGGCCGCGCTCAGCAGTTTCTTGGTATAGTCATGCTGGGGGTTGGCGAAAATGTCCTTGGTCGGGCCTGTCTCAACGATAAGACCATCTTTCATCACGCAAACCCGGTCAGCGATTTTTTCCACGACGGCCAGATCATGGGTGATGAACAGGAGTCCCATCTGCTCTTCGCGCTTCAGCTCGGCCAATAGCTCTAGGATTTGCGCCTGAATGGTGACGTCAAGCGCGGTGGTCGGTTCATCCGCGATTAGAATATCGGGCTTGTTTGACAGGGCCATGGCGATCACAACGCGCTGTCTTTGCCCACCGGAAAGCTGATGCGGATAAGCGCCCAATCGGGTTTCGGGGTCTCGAATGCCAACGCGTGTCAGAAGCTCCAGAATGCGCGTGCGGACCGCGTTGCCGGTCAGACCCTGATGCAGCTCAATGCTCTCGCGCAGCTGCTTTTCCAGTGTGTGCAGCGGATTGAGCGAGGTCATTGGTTCCTGAAAAATGAAGGAAATGTCGTTGCCGCGCACAGTCATCAGGCGTTTTTCATCAGCACCGATCATTTCCTGGCCGTCATAGGTCACACTGCCTTCGACCATGGCGGAACCGCCGAGCAAAGAAACCGTGCTGAGTGCGGTGATGGACTTACCACTTCCGGACTCACCCACAAGAGCAACTGTTTCTCCACGGTCTACGGTGAAGGAGACGCCATGCACGCATGGTTTTACCTCGCCATCCTGACGGAAACTGATGCGCAGGTCTTTGACGTCCAGAAGGCTCATTCGAAGGTCTTCCTTGGGTCAAAGGCGTCGCGTACCCCCTCAAAGATGAAGACCAGAAGCGACAGCATGATGGCAAAGGTGAAGAACGCGGTGAAGGCCAGCCACGGCGCCTGCAGATTGTTCTTGGCCTGTAGCGTGAGTTCGCCCAGCGAGGGGGCCGAGGCCGGAAGACCGAAGCCAAGGAAATCGAGCGTGGCCAGAAGGCCGATTGTGCCGGTGATGATGAACGGCAGGAAGGTGAGCGTGGCTACCATCGCATTGGGCAACATATGGCGGAACATGATGGTCATGTTGCTCACGCCAAGCGCCTTGGCGGCGCGCACATATTCGAAGTTGCGCGCGCGCAGGAATTCGGCACGCACCACGCCCACAAGTCCCATCCACCCGAAGGCGACCGTTATGGCGACCAGAAGCCAGAAACTTCGCGGCAGGATCGCGAAGAGGATGATGATCACATAGAGCTGGGGTGTGGAGGCCCATATTTCGATGACGCGTTGAAAGATCAGGTCGGTCTTGCCCCCGAAATAGCCCTGAATGGCGCCAGCAAATACACCGATAACTGACGAGAGTGCCGTCACGATCAGGGCGAAGAGCACCGAAAGCCGGAACCCGTATATCACGCGCGCCAGGACATCGCGCTTTGTGCCATCCGTGCCCAAGAGGTTTTGTTCATTAGGGGGCAGGGGGGCTGCGCCGGGACGATCTACGGGTGTGTCATAGCTGTAGCGAACAGGGGGCCAGAAGGTCCAACCTTTGGCGATGGCCTCGCCATTCACCTCGCCGTCCTGCGCATCCTCAATGATGCCCTCGGGATCGTCAAAACAGTCTTCCAATCCGCCCGAGACAATCAGGCATTCCACTTCGGGGTCGCCATAAGGTGCCTCGGTGCGGAAATCGCCGCCAAACGCGGTCTCAGGGTAAAACTTCAGGATCGGTGTGTAGTATTCGCCCCGGTATTGCACCAGCAGGGGCTTGTCATTTGCGATGAATTCAGCAGGCAGGGTGATCAGAAACAGGATCGAAAACAGGATCAGAGACCAATAGGCCCGACGGTTGCGCTTGAAGTTGCGCCAGCGGCGCTGGTTGAGGGGCGAAAGGCTTGGCATGGCTACCCGGCCCTCTTCTCAAAGTCGATCCGGGGGTCGATGAAGACATACATCAGGTCCCCAAGGATCGCGACGACAAGTCCGATCAGTGTGGTGAGGTAGAGCGTGGCGAACATCACGGGGTAATCCCGGCCAATCGCCGCCTCAAAGAAGAGCCGCCCCAGACCATCGAGCGAAAAGATCGTCTCGATGAGCAGACTGCCGGTGAAGAAGACACCGATGAAAACACCCGGGAAACCGGCAATGACGATCAGCATCGCGTTGCGGAAAACATGCCCATACAGCACTTTGCGTTCGGACAAACCCTTGGCGCGGGCGGTCATGACATAGTGTTTCTTGATCTCATCGAGAAACGAGTTCTTGGTCAGCAAGGTGAGCGTCGCGAAGCTGCCAATGGACAGCGCCGTGATGGGCAGGATGATATGCCAAAGATAGTCGAGCACCTTTCCGATAAGGGTGAAGTCCTCCCACCCATCCGAGGTCAGGCCCCGCAGCGGGAAGATCTGATAGTAAGAACCGCCTGCGAAAAGCACCAGGAGCATGATGGCAAAGAGGAAGGCGGGGATGGCATAGGCGGCGATGATGATGCCGCTCGTCCATGTGTCAAACGGCGTGCCGTCGCGCATCGCCTTGCGGATGCCTAGGGGGATCGAGATGAGGTAAGAGATCAGCAGGGTCCAGACGCCCAGTGTGATACTGACCGGCATCTTGTCGAGCACAAGGTCCACGACCTCGGTTTTGCGGAAGTAACTCTCGCCAAAGTCAAACCGCGCGTAGTTCCAGAGCATATTGAGAAAGCGTTCGAGGGGCGGTTTATCGAGGCCAAATTGCTGTTCAAGCTCAGCAATGAATTCTGGCGGCAGACCGCGCGCGCCGACATAACCCTCGACCTCATCTGTGCCTAACCCGCCATCATCCTCGGCCCCGGCGAAACCGCCAAAGACGTCGCCTTGCCCTTGAATTTCGGCAATCGCCTGCTCCACCGGGCCACCGGGCAGGAACTGCACCAAAGCAAAATTGATGATCATGATCCCAATGAGCGTCGGGATCACCAAGAGCAGACGTCTGAGGATATAGGCGCCCATGCGGTGCTACGCGCCTCTCTGAGAGGCACGCAAAATACGTGGCCCTGTGCTGTCGCCCCCGTGCTGGCTCACTGCGCGCCCGCCTCCTTCAGCTTTTGTGCCTTATCTGCGTCATACCACCAGAAATCCAGTGTCCCCAGCGCAAAAGGCGGTATTTCTTCAGGATGGGCATATTGATCCCAATAGGCGACCCAATGATTGGGGGCGTAGCCATCGGGAATGAGGAAGAATTCATGGCGCAATGCCCGGTCCAAGGCCCGTATTGTCATGTTTTCTTCTTCTTTGCTTTCGGTCAGCAGGGATTTGGCAATGATTTCGTCCACCATAGGGCTGGCAAGCCCCGCAGGATTAAAGAGGCTGAATTCAGCGGCCTCTGAGCCAAAACGCTGTGCCAGACCCGTGCCGGTGCCCAGCAAAGACGGATAGCCATCGAACACCAGATCATAATCCCTGTCGCGCTCTCGGTCCGTGTATTGGGCGCTGTCGACAGACTCGACCGTCGCGTCGATGCCTGCGTCTTTCAGGCTGGAGACAAAGTTTTCGGCAACTGCGCGGTTTGTAGGTGAGCCAGATGAATTCAGCAAGAAATTGAGGCTCAGCTGCTTTCCGTCTTGAGACCGAACTTTGCCCGCATCATCGACAGTATAGCCCGCCTCTTCCAGCAGTTTCAGCGCTTTGCGCTTGTTCTTGCGTGTGATGAGGCGGTCTTCGTCACTTACATGTGGTACCCACGGCTCTGTTTCCAGAACTTCAGCAGGTACCAAGTCTCCCAAGGACTGCAAAAATTCCAGTTCAGGGCCTTCAGGTGTGCCTGTTGCTTCTAACTCTGTGCCTGTCGAGAAGGAACGTTGTTGCTCATAGAGACCGTAAAGGAGTGATTTGTTTGTCCATTCAAAATTGAACAAGAGTGCAACAGCCTCGCGCACCCGCTTGTCCTTGAGCGGTTCCGAGCCAAGGTTGAATACGATGCCCGACATTGCAGGCGGCGCGCCGTCGGCAAGTTCTTCCAACTTGACCCAGCCGCGCTGAACCGCGGGGAAATCATAAGAACTGGCCCAGAGTTTTGGATCAGACTCCGTCCGGTACGTTACTTCTCCGGCCTTGAAGGCTTCAAAGGCGGCCGTGGAATCGGCAAAATACTCAAGTCGGATCGTATCGAAATTGTGCCGCCCTTTGTTGATGGGCAAATCCCAACCCCAGTAGTCAGGGTTTCGTTTGAAAACCACCCGTCGGTTTGGCTCTACTTCTTGCAAAATGTACGGGCCAGATCCCGGCGAAATCTCAAGCCGTGGTTCGTCCAGCCGTGCGCCTGTCTCTTCGTACCATTTTTTGGACCAGACCGGCACGCCACCGACCTGGTCAATGAGGCTACGGCGGGAGATGCCGTCAGCGAATGTAAACTTGATGGTGTGATCGTCGATCACCTCGACACTTGGAATGCGCTTGCGCACCGCTTCGGCATAACTTTTGAGGCCCTGATCTAGAAGCAGGTTGTGAGAGAAAGCAACATCATGCGCTGTGACCGGGGTTCCATCGGAAAACCGAGCTTCTGGGCGCATGTGGAAAATGACCCAGGACTTGTCTTCTGGATATTCGACCGTATGCGCCAAAAGACCGTACCCTTCGTCGTAATCATCCGAGGGCAGGCTGCCTGCGCCGGCAAGTATCTCGCCCAAAAGGCTTTCATACATCACCGTGGAAAGTGCTGAGGCACGCCCATTCCGCGTGTAGGGGTTCATGGAGTCAAAACTGCCCGCGAGTGCTATGGAAATCTCGCCACCCTTTGGCGCGTCAGGGTTCACATAGTCAAAATGCGTGTAATCCTCGGGGTAGTTCAGGTCGCCAAAGAATGAATAGCCGTGGCTTTTGATGATCTTCTGGTCTTCGGCAAATGCCGTCCATGCGCTGAGGATCAGGATGGACAGGACCATCAGGGTTGTCGCAACGAAGCGAGGTTTTTGGCCGTCAAGCGCTCGGGACTTGGCCCGGCTGCGGGATCGGGTCATGCGCATTCTCCTTATACTCACCCTGATGTGGGATTTTATTCGCCTCTGGCAAGCTAACGGAGGGCCATGCCGGGATTCAAGCGCAGATCATCCGCTGTGAGGCTGCGGCCCTATCAAACAAAAGAAAACCGCCCGTGCCGTCAGGAACGAGCGGTTCAACTTTTGCTAGTGAGAGTAACGTTTACTGGCTGAGTGATCGAAGGTAGCCAATGACGTTGGCGCGCTCCGCCTCGTCTGAGACACCACGAAAGCTCATCTTGTTGCCAGGCGCGAATTCACGTGGGTTCTCCAGCCAGGCACTCAGGCGGTCCAGGTCCCAGACGCCGCCGACTTCAGTCATCGCTCCAGAATACTTGAAGCCTTCTACCGATGCCACCTCGCGGTCAACGATACCAACAAGATGAGGTCCGACGCGGTTTTGCTCTTTGTCGGCAACATGGCAGGCCGCGCATTTCTTGAACGACTTAGCGCCTGCGTCAATGTCGGCTGCAGCGACCAGGGCAGCAAAGCCGGTGTCACCGGCTGCTGCCTCTTCGGTTGCTTCTTCCGCGGCAGGTTCTTCAGCCGCGGCTTCTTCTTCGGTTGCCTCAGGAGCGGCTTCTTCCTCTGCGGGTTCCTCGGTTGCCTCTTCGGTCGCAGCTTCTTCAGTTGTTTCTTCGGTCGCTGCCTCTTCGGCTGCCGGTTCCTCAACGGCTTCTTCCGCCGCCGCTTCTTCCTCGGCGGCAGCAGGTACCACCAATTCGGTCATGGAACCGTCCGTGTTGTCGAGATAGGCAATCACGTTCACACGGTCCTGAATTTTTTTCAGACCCGCAAACCCCATTGTTGTGCCCGGTGCATAGCCTTTTGGGTTTTCGATGAACGCGTTCAGTTCTTCAGGCGACCAGTTTGCCACAACGGCGCTCAGCGCGCCGGAATAGCCAAACCCTGCCACCGCGTCTACGTCACGGCCAACCACGCCATCAAGATGCGGTCCAGTCTTGTCGGAACCGTCCACAGCGTGACATGCTTTACATTTGCCAAACACTTTTTCGCCAGCCGCGATATCTGCTGACGCGTAAAGTTCCGCAAAACTTGGGCCTTCCTCTACTTCGGCGGTCTCGGCGCCGCCATCGCCGGTGTCGATGACATAGGCCGGGCCATGGTCATCCCCATGACCGCCCCCCATGGCGTACATTTCTTCCGCCACCCATTTGCCCAAAAGAAAGATCAGCAGCGCGCCGCAAAAGCCGCCAAGGATCTTTGTAAACGTCATTGTGTCAAGCATTGGCCCGTTTTCCATGTGAATCTCTCGTCGCGTATCTATCCGCTTCCCCTTGAAGGGCGCAAGGTGTAGTTTCCGCGACCAATCGACCGCATTTCGGCATGGGACAGAACAGGCAAGAGAAGATGACCAATCGCATCGCTTTTCAGGGCGAGCCAGGCGCATATTCGCACCAGGCTTGTAAAGAGACTTATCCAGACATGGAGCCCCATGCATGCCGCACCTTTGAGGATGCGATAGAGGCGGTGCGAACAGGCCATGCAGAATTGGCCATGTTGCCGGTAGAAAATTCCACTTTCGGGCGTGTGGCGGACATTCACCACCTGCTTCCATTTTCGGGTTTGCATATCATTGATGAGGCGTTTGTACGGGTTCACATCAATCTGCTCGCTTTGCCCGGTACGCCGCTCGAAAAGATCAAACGCGCCAAAAGCCACACGATGTTGTTGGGACAATGCCGTGACTTTCTTGCGCAGAACGCCATTCAACGTGTCACTGGGGCGGATACCGCAGGGTCTGCCAGAGAGGTATCGCAGTCGGGCGATCCGGAAATGGCGGCCTTGGCCAGTGAACTGGCAGGCGAGATTTACGGTCTCGACGTGCTGGCACGGCATATCGAGGACGAAGGCAATAACACCACGCGGTTTTTGGTGATGTCTCGCGACCCTGATCTGTCGCGCCGTGGGTCTGATGGCATGATGACGAGCTTTGTCTTTCAGGTGCGCAACATCCCCGCCGCGCTTTACAAGGCGATGGGCGGGTTTGCCACGAATGGTGTCAACATGACCAAACTGGAAAGCTACATGGTCGATGGCAGTTTTTCCGCGACACAGTTCTACGCGGATATCGAAGGACATCCTGAGGACCCGGGTGTTGCACTTGCACTGGAAGAGCTGGGTTATTTTACATCCGAGCTGACTATGCTTGGGGTTTATCCCGCCGATCCTCGCAGACGCTGAGCTCTGCTGCGCGCGCGGCGCCCCAAAGTCGTGGTTCCGCGCGGATTGTTACAGTTTTTCTCAGTCGACAGTGATCAGATAATCGTTCGACTCACAACCGAACGAAACATTTTTCTTTTTTGACTTCAAGCGCTTGAGCGACTTTGGTCTCTTGCCGATCGTGGCGGCGTGAATGGAACATGCAGCCCGGTCACGGCGCTGTGCGACGCCGTGATACACGGTTCACGAAGCCCGGACCACATCTGTCTTATTGCCCGATCAGTCTCCATTTCATGCTCACAAGCGACGGATCACTCTCCGTCTTCACTTAATGAGCAAGGAGCATACTATGCGTACCTTTACAACAATTGCACTTACAGCCGTTCTGGCGACTCCGGTCGCGGCACTTTCCATCGTGGACGTTATGACAGGCCCCATTGCCGTCAGCGAACTGAGCGTGGAAGAGCGCCAAGGCCAGATTGCGGAGCTGAGCGTGGAAGAGCGCAACGCTGTGCACGCGGAACTAAGCGTTGAGGAACGCGAGAGCCTGCATGCGGAACTGAGCGTGGAAGAGCGCAACAACCAGTTCGCTGAATTGAAAATCAATGACCGCACAAAGCAGAAAAAAGGCGCAGCGCCGATTTTCGATACTGTGCTCGACACACAAATCGGTTGAATTCATCACTCACGGAAAGAATTGAACCAAAGGGCCATCTTCGGGTGGCCCTTATTTGCGTCAAACGCATGACAAGAGGGATGTGTTGCAGACGACCCGTGTCAAACCATCGCTTTGAAGCGGTCCTCGACCTCTTTGGCATATGCCGCCACTCTCAGTGCAAACCGACGCGTCAAATTTGTGCGCGCGAGCTTCAAGGATTGAAGTAATAGCCGCGCACTCAGCGTTTTTGGTTTGACGAAAATTTCAACGGACATCCGCGTGCGCCGACGTGACAGGGCTACAAGGTCAATCATCATGTGACCTGCAAGATTTGCAGAACTGGATTCGACCACAAGACAGTTGGGCGCGTCGTAATCCGTCATTTCCAGTCGCATATCCCGGCGTTTTCCGCGCAACATAAAAGACGTTTGCCAGGCCATTCCGATGCCTCTTTGCTCCTGGTCATCGACCCTTTGAACCTCTGCCCCCCGTCGCATGGCGGACCTTTCCAGAGCTGGAAAATCCGAAATTTGGGAAAATACGTATTCGATGGGCGCTTCAATATCCTCGCGCTCGACGAATTTCATCTGCTGGCCTCGTCCCTTAACCCATTCGGAGTGGTGTTTTTCACCTGTTTACCTTTTTATAACGTATCGGCAAGCCAGTTGCGCAGCAAAAAATGCGCGATCGCTCCTTTTCGGGCGGGCAATATGTTGGGATTTTCACCAGCAAAGGCGTTTGCGATGTCTTCTCGCGTGGCCCAAATTGCGTCTTCAATTTCCGAAGGATCAATGCGAATTTCATCCGAGAGCGCCTGACCCCAGCATCCAAACATTAAAGATGCAGGGAAAGGCCAGGGCTGGCTGGCCAAATAGCCAACCTCGCCCACGCGAATGCCGGCCTCCTCCATGACTTCACGCCGCACAGCGGCTTCCATGGTTTCACCAGAGTCTATAAAGCCTGCGAGAAGCGAATACATTCCGTCTGGCCACCCGTGGGATCGTCCCACCAGAACTCTGTTTCCATGGGTGATCAACATGATGACCACAGGGTCGGTCCGAGGAAAATGTTGCCCGCCGCAAGACCCGCACACACGTTGCCAGCCAAATAGAGTGATCCCGGTCGCCGCACCGCACCGTGCACAGAATTGATGCGTCGCGTGCCAACCGAGCACCGCCTTGGCTGCTGCCGCAAGTTCCGCATCGCGAGGTGACAGGCGGGTCATTATGCGGCGCAGCTCCGCAAACACTTGTGACTGACGCAAATCGGGGTGTGTCTGTTCACTCTGGTCAATAAACCCACCCAGGCTTTTAGGGTCGAGGCCTTCGGGCGTCCAGTTTGTCAACTCATAGGCCAAAACAATCCGACCATCGTCTTCTCGACCAAGCAAGACCGGACCTTCGGTGTCTTGAGCAAGCAAAGGATGCTCGGCGTCCAGGCGCACCAGCGCATCCAGATCCGGAGCGTTCACCAAAGGTTTGCCGCGCCACAACAAAATCGCCGACGCCTGGCCGGTGTTGATCATAGCTTGGACATCGTCAGGTCTCATCCGCAGTTCAGCGCAACGATCAAGGCCAGAGCCTCCGAATGTGACGGTTTCAGCATGTCGCATGACCTGACCTCCGTGCACGGAGGTGCCATGTTCAACATCGGCAGGCAAGCGCTTTTGCTGATCTCCCATATGGAGACAAGCTGATAATCTTTGCAACTTAAGGTGTATTGCGCTATCTTACCTTCGCGGGACAGACACATTTAGAAAATTGAGACGTTGGCGAACAGACTGAGCACTTATGCGTACTTGGACGCGGTCACTTGGCCGTGGCCAGAAGGGCCTGCGTATCCCGCGCCTGCAGTCGCGCGCGATCAAGGTTCTCGACATATTTGGCTGCGCATCCTTGGTACTACGGACATTCACGGTCATGTTCTGCCCTATGATTATGCAAGCAACACACCTGACGGTGGATTTGGACTTGCTCGCATTGCGACGCATGTGAAAACAGCCAGAGCCGAAGCTAAAAACACTTTGTTGTTCGACAATGGTGACTATTTGCAAGGCTCACCGCTCACGGATATAGGAACGCGCCCCGAAAATGGCTGGACCGGCGCAAATCCGGTTATACAAGCCATGAACCATGTGGATTATGATGCGGCCACACTTGGCAACCACGAATTCAATTTCGGCCTGGACTGGCTGATCCAAACCCTGAAGCAGGCTCGTTTTCCGCTTGTCTGTGCAAATGCTGTTCTTGACCGGCATCCGCGGGATCCAACGCAAGACAAAACGCTGTTGCCGCCATTCGTTTTGCTGGACCGCACGTGTATGGACAATGCAGGCGCGTACCATCAGCTCAAGATTGGTGTGATCGGCGTGGTACCAGAGCAAATACTGCAATGGGATCAGGACAAGCTATCCGGACGCCTTGATGTCCGTGACATGGCGGAAACGCTTTGCGCCTATATACCAAAAATGCGAAGCGCAGGCGCACAGGTCGTTGTTGTGCTGGCGCATACTGGCATTGGTGACGGTGACAACACGCCCGGACAGGAAAATGCGGGCCTCGCTTTGGCGCAGATACCTGGCGTCGATGCAATGCTGACCGGGCACACACACGGGGTTTTCCCGGACCCGTTGGAATACGCCGAAAATCCTGCAATCTGTTCATTGAAGGGGACGCTCGCAAATATCCCTGCAGTGATGGCTGGATTTCGTGGCTCGCATCTTGGTGTAATCGATCTCAAGCTCGTGCCTCAGGAAAACGGCTGGCATGTCTCAACCCACTCTTCAAAAACCTGGTCTGTGCAGGAATCACGGGCGGAACCCGACACCGAACTGTCCAAACTTGTAAAAACGGCGCATGACGCCACTTTGCAGCATACGTCTCGGGTTGTTGGCCACACGCACGCGCCGATCCACAGCTATCTCAGTCAGTTTCGTCCCGAACTGGGACAATACCTAGTTATGGCGTGCAAGCGAAATGCTTTGGAACGGGCACTGGCCGACACGGCTTTTGCGCATTTGCCAGTTTTGTCTGTCTGCGCGCCGTACAAGACCGGTGGGTCCGGTGGGCCGGACTACTACACGGATATTCCTGCGGGTGACCTATGCATGCGCAATATTGCTGACCTCTATCCCTTTCCCAACACCCTTGTTGGGTTGCGTGTGCGAGGAGTTCAGCTCGTCGAATGGCTTGAGCGCGCGGCGTCCGGGTTTCAACAGGTTGAACCAGGGCGGATTTTCCAGCCCCTTTGGAACCCGAGTTTTGTTGGGAACACCTTTGATACGATCTGTGGAGTACACTACACCATCAACCTCACACAGCCCGCACGGTATGATCAAAATGGCTCTATCGTAAACCCCGATACGCGCCGCATCGGGAGTTTATGCTACCAAGATCAACCGGTCACCGACGCGGATGAATTCGTCCTGGCGCTCAAAAGCTTTCGCGCCTTCAGCACCGGTATGTTTGCCCCACCGGATGCCAACAGTCTGGTATATAGTGGGCGAGAATTGGTCCGCGACTTACTGGTGGACTACATTCAGTGCTATGGCTCCAAAAGTGCATCCCCAATCAAGCCGTCCTGGACGTTCTTGCCAGTAGAAAATGCGTCTGTTTATTTGGATACTGGCCCTGGGGTTATGAACCACCCCAAAGATATTGAGGCTATTTCAGCCAAAGTTTTGGACAAAACGGACAGGGGGTTTTTGCGGTTGGAAATCCCCCTATGAGCACAGCGGTGCCTACATCGTTTCAAGGCAATGGCGCCGAAAGGCACGTTTGAGCATATCCAGCTCGTCACGCAGGAGTGTCACCTCCGCGCGAATATCATAGCTGAGTGCATCACCTGACATCAGTGCAAAACTGCCCAGCGTTTCTTCGGTTCCAGCATCCAGTATGACGAAGGTTTGCACGCCGTCGGCAATCCGGTCTACAGGGATCGGCACGCGCAGGACCCAACACTCTTCTTCCTTGTTTTCCCGCAATTCAACGTTAGGCACAGGTTCTTGCAAATGCGTCACGATGACTTCTGGCACGGCGAGCTCTGCGCCTTCGTTCGTCAAGGCCCCTTCCCAGACCCCTTCAAAGAGGCGCGTCTTGGTCAATGTCCATGCCGTCATGCCATGCTCCTGTGTCTAGAATTCTGCCCGGGGTCTGCGACTGAAGGTCAGATCGCGCAAGATCACCTGACTCATTTGTGGATTCTCGAAAATCAGGTCGATCCAGCCGCGTTCGATGCGCTTTTCATTCAGCTTGGTATAGGCCAGATCAAATTCGACCATGGTCTCTTCTTCGTGCAAGGGCAATTCACGCACAATCTGTTCGGTGTTGGGCCCGTGCTTGATGTTAAGTCGGGCAAAGATTTCGAGTGGTTTTTCCATCTCGACGATTGTGTCCATGCGAATGAGGTGGCGGCGTTGCAGTCCAATCACAGACTCATCGGGCAAATCAAGAACCAAGGATAGGAAGGAGCCGTCAAAACTAAACACATCCATGCGCAAACCGAATGGGGCCAGATCGGCCTCCCGCGTGTTACGTAACTGTCTGAGTGTCAGCTCGGAATGCTGGCAGTCGTGAAACAGCGTCAACTCTTCGCCCAACTGCGTCTTGCTCTGCACCGAAGACCGGCCAGGGACGGCCAATGGTTCGCGCCACGCTGCGGGACGCCAGGACCAGTCCGTGCCATGCGGCTTGGGAAAGGCGCTTGAGCCAATCATTGGCAGAGTCAGTCGCTGATCCGCCTGCGAAATGAATTCGTTCAGAAAATACCGCAGTTCCTGCGCACGAGACCGTTCACGCCGGAGTTCAGACAGCCGCAAGTCGGAGGCCTTGGCCACCGTGTTGCGCCATTTCTGCACGCCGCGTCGCTCGGCGACCCAATCCAAAGGCGAACGTTTCATCGGTTGTTTGCCCGGTCCATTTCCTAGAGAACCGCTCTTATATGCCCCATGCCTCTTTGCATAGCATTAACCCGGATTTGGAAACAATCCATTCTGACGCAGAGTTACGCGCCCATATTGTCCGGCGAGCGCACGAAGATCGAGGTTGCGCCTAAAGATCCGCGTAAACATGCCGCTCGGCTTCGGCACCGGGATGCGTGACAGCCCCTTTGTAGGTCTCTCCCACAAGCTGCGCATATTTCCATAGCGCGCCAGAGGCGTAAATCGTCTCGCGCGGCCCGGCCCAGGCGTCTTTACGCTTGGCCAAGTCATCATCGCTTAGATCAACACTCAATTCACCGGTGATGGCATTGATGGTAATGACATCGCCATCCTGAATAAGTGCAATCGGCCCGCAATGCGCCGCCTCTGGGCCAACATGGCCTACGCAGAAGCCTCGTGTCGCACCCGAAAAGCGCCCATCGGTGATGAGCGCGACTTTCTTGCCCATGCCTTGGCCCGAAAGTGCAGCGGTGGTGGCCAGCATCTCTCGCATGCCCGGCCCGCCCGCGGGACCTTCGTTGCGGATGACGATCACTTCGCCCTCCTTGTAGGATCGCATCTTCACGGCCTCAAATGCCTCTTCCTCGTTCTCAAAGACACGCGCAGGACCGGAGAAGACCTGCTCTTCTTCGCTCATGCCTGCGACCTTCACGATGGCGCCTTGCGGGGCAAGGTTGCCCTTGAGGCCAACGACACCACCGGTCTTGGTGATGGGTGACGCGGCGGGATAAATCACTTGGCCGTCGGCTTCACGTTCGATCAAGTCAAGCTCTTCGCCCATGCTGCGCCCGGTTGCGGTAATGCAATCCTCATGGATCATACCGATTTTACGCAGCTCTTTCATGACCACCGGCACGCCGCCCACCTCGTAGAGGTCCTTGGCCACATACTGTCCACCGGGTTTGAGATCGACGAAATAAGGCGTGTCCTTGAAAATCTCGCAGACGTCATCGAGGAAAAACTCAAGCCCAGCCTCATGCGCAATCGCAGGCAGGTGCAACCCGGCATTGGTGGAACCCCCTGTGCAGGCCACCACGCGTGCGGCGTTCTCCAGGCTCTTGAGCGTGACCACATCCCGCGCGCGAATGCGCTTTTCGAGCAGATTCATCACCGCCTCACCCGAAGCGGTGCCATAGGCATCGCGCGACTCGTAAGGCGCAGGGGCACCAGAAGAGTTCGGCAGTGCCAAACCCACCGCCTCAGAAACACAGGCCATGGTATTGGCTGTGAACTGTCCGCCACAGGCCCCTGCGGACGGACAAGCGACCTTTTCCAACGCCGTCAACTCCTCGTCCGAATTGGCCCCGGCCTGATGCCGCCCCACGGCCTCAAACACATCCTGAACTGTGACGTCCTTGCCCTGGAACCGACCCGGAAGGATGGAACCGCCATACATGAAGACGGACGGTACGTTGAGGCGCACCATCGCCATCATCATACCGGGCAAGGATTTATCGCAGCCCGCAAGCCCCACAATCGCGTCATAGCAATGACCGCGCATGGTCAATTCCACAGTGTCGGCAATCGCCTCGCGGCTGGCCAGAGAGGACCGCATGCCCTCGTGCCCCATGGCGATGCCGTCTGTGACGGTGATGGTGGTAAATTCCCGCGGCGTGCCGCCGGCTTCCTTGACGCCCATCTTGACCGACTGCGCCTGACGGTTGAGCGCGATGTTACATGGCGCTGCCTCATTCCAGCAGGTGGCCACACCAATGAGAGGTTGGTGAATCTCATCCTCAGACAGGCCCATTGCATACATGTATGACCGATGTGGCGCGCGGGCGGGACCCTCAGTTACATGGCGGCTAGGTAGAGTTTTCTTGTCGAATTTGGTCATTGGGGCCTCCCTGGCGTGTGTTGCAGATGGTCTAGGCCAGAGGGGGGAAATGGGCAAGCGTGGAGGACGGAAAACGTAGTGGACGGGCTAATGCCGCGTAGATTGACCAGACTTTGTGAAGGTGATCGTGCAATCCTGAGACCAACAGTTTCACTTGCAGTCGGCAACGACCTGCATAGTAGACCAAATTGAATTCGTGCTTTACGACGTGTGTCGTGCCGAGGACGCTAATCGAAGCTAAAACTTCCATTGTCATAGGACATTGACCGACATGCGCATTGATACAGCTGAACCGCATCGTTTGAGGCAGTCATTCTACCGAACTTCTGATCTTGGCGTCGCCGAATTGAACACCAAACCCTATGTCGCGGCTGTGCTGCAGGGGTATTGCCTCAAGGCGCGTGATGGTGCGGGCATCTGCGGTGTCCCAAACGTGGGGCAGGGCAACGTTGCGCCCAATCAAACGAATTTCAATGCTGAGACCGCCCCACACGATCAACTGCTGAGCTGGACTGGCCGCGAAACCAGCGTTGCCGTTCTGCAGAATAGCAACAAGGTCTGGGCAATTCAGACGCGCTGCGGGGTGCCAAGGCAAGACCGGATATGAAGATGTTCGCACAACGCTTGCAAGGTCTGCGCGCGCGCATGCGCGACACGGGTATGGATGTTGCTCTGATAACTGACGAGGACAATGTATATTACCTAACGGGTTATTTCGATTACCTGCACATGGACTTTGGGCGTCCGACGGTCCTGATTGTGCGCGCCGAGGGTGAGACGTTGCTGGTCACCCCCACGATTGACTTAAACACAGCGCAAGCCACGGCGCATGTGGACCGCATTTCGGCTTGGAACGATGGCATGGGCGAAGAGTGGCGGGCTGAGTTACCAGGTGCACTCAAGACGGCCCAGACGGTTGGGATAGAGCTGGAACGCATGCCGCCGCTTGTGCGCACGTATATCGACGAATTGGTTTCGCTCGAAAAACTGATCAACGCCTCGCCGATATTGGCGGATATGCGCATGATCAAGTCCTCTCAAGAGCTTCAACTCGCGCGACATGCCGGTCAGGTGGCCAACGCGATGATGCAGGCCGGGCGCGACGCGATTGCCGATGGGACCCCTGAATACGAGGTGGCACTCGCCACGACTCAGGCCGGGACACGAAAAGCAGCAGAGTTATTGTCAGCGTATTATGATGATCGCGACATGTCGCCAAATACGCATTTCTTACAGATCATGGCGTCGGGCGACACCATAACCAAAACGCATCACCGCGCCACTACCCGTATCATGCGGCGTGGCGAGCCGGTCTTTCTTTGTTTTTGTGGCATGACCAATTTTCATCGCTTCAAGCTGGGGTTTGATCGCACGTTCTGGATCGGTGACATCGGTGAAAAGTTGCAAGAGAAAGTCTATGAAGTTGCGGTTGCCAGCCAGGCGGCGGCGTTGGATGCGCTCCGTCCAGGCGTGACAGCAGAAAGCGTTCACGCCGCTTATGCCGAAGTCATCCAAAGCGCGGGTTTCGAATATCCGTTCCGATGCGGGCGCGCGACGGGATTTAGCTTTTTGGAACAGCCGCAATTGGTCACCGGTGACAAAACGGTGTTGAAACCGGGCATGGTGCTTGCGGTGGATGGCTCGGTGTCGGTCGACACGTTTCGCGCGCAGGTCGGCGACAGTGTAATCATCACTGAAGACGGCTGGGAAGCCGTGACAGAACATCCAAAATCTGTGAGTGATGTTATTCTTTGACAGACCCCAAAAAGACAAACCCCCGAAGCATCTGCCCGGGGGTCGTCATGACAAATATCCGTAAAAGACGGCTACGGTATTAAAGCATACCTTCGCGCTGAGCCTTTTTCCGCGCCAGTTTGCGGGCACGGCGAATGGCCTCGGCCTTTTCGCGGGCGCGTTTTTCGGACGGTTTCTCGAAATGTTGCCGAAGCTTCATCTCGCGGAATACGCCCTCACGCTGCAGTTTCTTTTTCAGGGCACGAAGCGCCTGATCGACGTTGTTGTCGCGAACACTGACCTGCATGTGGTTGTCACCACCTTTCTAGGTTAAAGTTGCATAAGATTGCAGGAAGTGGCCGTATAGCAAAGGCGTTCTAGCTTGTCTAGGGCCGCAACTGTTGACATTGGAGGCACTACGATGGCCGATCAGGACATCAAGCAAACCCTTTTGGACGCCGCCAAGCCGCATGTGCCATTTGACGGCTGGAGCGAGGCAACGTTTCGTGCTGCCCAGAAAGATGCCAGTATCAGCCCGGGTTTGGCGACGGCGGCCTGCCCGCGCGGGGCGGTCGATCTGGCGATGGCGTTTCATGAGGAAGGCGACGAAGCGATGCTCGCTCTTCTGAAAGAGGCTGATCTGAGCCAGATGCGCTTTCGCGACAAGGTGACAGCGGCTGTGCGGTATCGGTTGGAGGCGGTGGATGATAAAGAGCTGGTGCGACGCGGTGTGACCCTCTTTGCCTTACCGCACTATGCTTTTGAGGGCGCACAGGCGATCTGGACAACATGCGACCACATCTGGACAGCGCTGGGCGATCGCTCTGATGACGTGAACTGGTACACCAAGCGCGCCACCCTCTCCGGCGTTTACTCGGCGACTGTGCTCTACTGGCTGGGCGACGAAAGTGAGGGGCATGAAAAAACCTGGGCGTTCCTTGATCGGCGCATTGAGGATGTGATGCAGTTCGAAAAGGTCAAAGCCAAGGCGCGCGACAACAAGCTGATCGATGGTTTGATGAAGGGGCCGTTATCCTTTTTGAACCGGATCAAAGCACCGTCAGGCACATCCCCAACAGGTATGCCGGGTCGCTGGAGCCGCTGACGACAGGTTCTTTGCAAACCTGACGCAGACTGTTACCACCGGGTTCGTGGAGGGCGCAGTTTGCCTCAGATGATGCGCGTAGTTGAGATCACCAAACCCGGTGGCCCAGAGGTTCTGGTGCCGTCAACCCGGCCCATTCCTCAACCAGGTCATGGTGAAGTGGTGATCAAGCTGGCCTATGCCGGTGTCAATCGCCCCGACGCGCTACAACGGGCCGGGCTCTACGATCCGCCCAAGGGCGCCAGTGACCTGCCCGGTCTGGAAGGCGCAGGAGAGGTCGTTGCAGTTGGGCCCGGGGTCTCAGACGTTGCCGAAGGTGATCTTGTGTGCGCGCTTTTGCCCGGCGGCGGTTACGCTGAATACGCTACCACGCCTGCCGCCCAGTGTTTACCTGTTCCCAAAGGATTGAGCCTCAAACAAGCGGCTTGTTTGCCCGAGACGTTTTTTACCGTCTGGACCAATGTCTTTCAGCGCGGATGCCTACGCGCTGGTGAGCGGTTTTTGGTGCATGGGGGATCTAGCGGCATTGGCACTACGGCCATTCAAATGGCCCGCGCCTTTGGGGCCCGGGTTTTTGCCACTGCGGGGTCCGAAACAAAATGCGCGGTCTGCAAAGAGTTGGGCGCAGAACAGGCGATCAACTACCGTGAACAGGAGTTCGTCGAAGTGCTGCGCGACTTGGGCGGTGCCCATCTTATCCTGGATATGGTGGGCGGTGCATATCTTCCGCGCAATCTGGATGCACTGGCAGACGATGGGCGTCTCGTTCAGATTGCATTTCTTCAAGGGCCAAAGATTGAGGTCAATTTTACCCAGATCATGACTCGCCGCCTTTCAGTGACAGGATCGACATTGCGTCCGCAATCACCCTTGGCCAAGACACGCATCGCACAGGACTTGCGACGTCATGTCTGGCCGTTGATCGAAGCCGGGCGCGTTGCCCCGATTTTGGATTCTGAGTTTGTGCTGGCGGAGGCCGCCAAAGCCCATACCTGGATGGAAAGCTCTGAACATATTGGCAAAATCGTCCTGAAGGTGGTTTGAGACGTGGGGGCGGCGCAGATCCTCATTCTGGGCCTTGCGGGTCTGAGTCTGTTTTTGAGCGCCGTCGCAATCCGCCGCGACACGCCTTTGACTTGGCGTTTCGCCGCGCCCAAAGGAATTCCCTCTCAAGGCGCGCCCAAATTCGCTACGGTATTTGAGCATGACATCACCAAAGGGCAGGCGCACGCGCCGTCCTTGATCATCACAGACACTGGTTTCGATCTGCTATGGTTCGAAGGCTCCGCCGAGGCGCAGGCGGACGTAGACATCTACCATGCCCGGTTTGAACACGACAGTGAAGGTTGGAAGGCCGTAGACCAAGGTCCCTGCATCACACGTGCAGGCCTCGGCGATGTGATGGAGCCGGAGCAGCTTGTTGTCACATTAGGCAACACGATTGAAAACGAAGCCCATCCTGGCCACGTCTTCGCCACTGCCGTGTCGGTTGGTGGCTGGGCGATGGCCTCGGTTGCGGATGTCAAACTTGGCGCAGATGGCCCAGTTTGGGCGCGCAAACTGAATCTTTCGCCTTTTCTTAATCGGTCGCATCTTGTGAAAACCCCGATGGTGGCATTTGCCGATGGTAGTCATGGTTTGCCAGCTTACTTCGAGATGGGGCCCACTCATGGCATCCTGGTGCGTTTTGATGAGACCGGGCGCGTGCGAGATACGGCACCGATGCGCGGTGCGGGCAAACCCATCCAGCCGATGATTGTTCCCCTGACTGACACGCGCGCTGTCGCGTTCCTGCGCGATTTTAATCCTTCGGGTCACCTGCTGCGCTGTGACACAACAAACGGTGGGCAAAGCTGGTCCGAGGTCATGCCAATGGACATGAACAACCCAAGCGCGCCCGTGGCCGCGTTGCCGCTGGCAGAGGGGCGAATTCTAATGGCAGCCAATGATGAGCGGGCTCCAAATGATCGCTTGAACCTGTTGTTGTCCGAAGACGAGGGCGCAACCTTTCGTGTGATCAAAGAACTTGCACCACAAGGCGCGGGCGCACGGTATCCGATGCTGCGTGCATTGACCGATGGGACCATACTGTTGACCTATTCTATCGGCAACAAAACGGGTCTCCGGGTTATTGCGCTCAACCTGGATTGGGTCGGGACGCAATGACAAGGCTTGGCGTTAACATATCCATGGCGATTGTTTTGGGATGGGTCATGTTCGCCCTGGCAGACCTTGTTTTGCCTGCATGGGTGGCCTTGGTGGCGGCGATAACGGTTGGCATGCTCAGCGTTAGCGTTTTGCGAAGAACCGTCGCAATTGGCGGAGTTGTCGCGCTTCTGGCTCCGTTTGGCGTCATGCTTCCGGCCTTGGCGCTGCGAGATGTCGCCGTCGCCTTCGGGGCACCCATTCCGGGATTTTCTACGCCGGAGATTGCTGTCTTTTTGATGCTCTACACCGGTTTTCTTGCGTCTGTCTATGGCAAGGTTCCCATTGAACTTTATCGATATGGGTATGCGCCGAAGCCTGTGGGACTCATGGTGTTGGCCTTGTGTGCTTACAGTTTTGCCACTGGCAATTGGTTTTTGGCTGTCGTGACTGTCACTGCACAAAGTTTCTGGACGCTACGCTTGGGCAGCAGCAACTGGTTCGACCACATGCTGCATGTGCTGCTCTGGCCAGCGGCACTTTGGGCGCTGATCGCCCGCGTGTTCTAAAGGCGGCCCGCCGCCCATTTGGGTATTTTTGACAAGAAAGAAGCACTAGCGGATGGGCTCGAACTGCGCCTTTGAAAGTTGGCAATCGCGGATCACATCGCGCCCGCAAGGCAGCGGATCAAGCTCTTTGGAGAGGCATATACGCACTTCCTGAATATAGTCGGCGCGGCAGGTGACCGTCACCATGTCGCGCGTCAGGTCAGGGTTTGCATTGAGGAAGGCTTGTTCTACAACGGATGCCGGGAGTTTGACCGCGTCGCGCAGTTTTCGGAACACCTCGGGGCGCGCAATACGGGCATAAGCCTCTCGGCTGAGCGCATAGTAATCAGGGGCTGACAGTCCCGAGCATGAACCATGCTTGCGCCATTGATACCAAGCCAATCCTGCGCTTCCCATGATGTCGCTCATCTCGCGTGTCATGCGGCGCGTTGGCGTGCGCTCTGCAGTTTGGCAATGGGCCGGCCAGCCGCGATGGTACTGCGGCCAGAGCCCGTGCAGCACCCAGCCGTGGTCTTCGGCGGCATCGCATTGCGCGGCCCCGCGAGCGTCGCCTTCGAGTGCGCACCAATTGGGCGACCAGCTTAGCGACAGAACGTAGTAGTCGAACTCACCGGGCCTATTGTTGTCGGCGAGGACCGCGGATGACATGAACAGGAACACAAAAAACGCGCGCAACAGATCACTCTTTCATTTTGGTCTTGTCCCGACTATATACGCGCCAAGTTCCCCGACAACGGAAACCCGTCCCGGAGACCTCCGGGACCGCCTTTTCCAGGCGACGGGACAGATTTGCGCCAAGGAGATGCCGCGATGTCAAAGCCATTGATGACCAAAGCCACCGCTGTTTGGCTGGTGGACAATACTACGATCAGCTTCAAACAGATTGCCGATTTCGTTGGCCTGCATGAATTGGAAGTGCAAGGCATAGCCGATGGCGACGTCGCGACTGGTGTCAAAGGGTTCGACCCGATTGCCAACAATCAATTGACGCAGGAAGAAGTTGAAAAGGCCGAGAAAGACCCGCTGCATAAGTTGACTTTGAAGTTTAACCCGGCGGCCGTGGGCGAGGAAAAGCGCCGCGGTCCACGGTATACGCCTTTGTCGAAACGTCAGGACCGCCCAAATGCGATCCTGTGGTTGGTGAAGTTTCACCCAGAGCTGGTGGACAGTCAGATTGCCAAGTTGGTCGGCACCACCAAGCCCACGATCCAATCAATTCGTGAGCGCACGCATTGGAACATCTCAAGCATGGAGCCGGTGGACCCAGTGGCACTAGGGCTATGTAAGCAAAGCGAGTTGGACGCCGTCGTGCAAAAGGCCGCCGCCAAAAAGGCCAAGGAAGGCGCGGCGATGGATGATGACGAGCGCCGCAAGCTTCTGAGCACGGAACAAAGCCTTGAGGCGGATGCAGAGCCGCGCATTCCAACAGCAATTGAAGGGCTTGAGACCTTCAGTCTTGGCAATGAAGAGCCGGAAGAGCCCGAGAAAGAGTTCGACGCTGAAAGCTTGTTCAACCTGCCTGCGAGTGGAGATGATGAAGATGGGAATGAAGACGATAAGTCCTGAAATTAAAGGGACTTACGCGCGTTCAAGGCAGCGCTGATCGTACCTTCGTCCAAGTAATCCAACTCACCTCCAATGGGCACACCCTGTGCCAAGGAGGTGAGTGTGACACGGGTCTCTAGTTGATCGGCGATGTAATGTGCCGTGGTCTGACCATCGACCGTGGCGTTGAGGGCCAGGATTACCTCGGTGATGTGTTCCGTCTGAACCCTGTCTACGAGCTTGGGAATGCGAAGTTGTTCCGGGCCGATCTGATCCAAAGCTGACAGAGTACCGCCCAGCACGTGGTAGCGTCCCTTGAACACCGCCGTGCGCTCCATCGCCCAAAGATCGGCCACATCTTCGACCACGCAAATCAAGCCATTGGCCCGTTTTTCCGAGGCGCAGATGTCGCAAATGTCGGTGGTTCCGATGTTGCCGCAGTTGAGGCATTCGCGGGCTGAGGCAGCGACCTGTTGCATCAAATCGGCCAAAGGCGTCAGCAAGAGTTCGCGTTTTCGGATCATATGGAGCACAGCCCGCCGGGCCGAACGCGGGCCCAGACCGGGCAGTTTGGCCATCATCTCAATGAGGGCATCCAGAGCGCGGGTGGAGTTCATGCACGAGACCCGTGCCTTAGAACGGCAGCTTCATGTCCTTGGGAAGGCCCATCCCCTCGGTGATCTTGCCCATCTCTTCCTGGGCTTTTTCAGAGGCCTTAGTCTGAGCATCCTTGATGGCAGCAAGTATCAGATCTTCCACAACTTCCTTGTCGTCTGAGTTGAAAATCGACGGGTCGATATCGAGGCCTTTAAGCTCTCCTTTGGCCGTGCAAGTGGCCTTGACCAGCCCGGCACCGGATTCGCCTGTGACCATCAGGTTGTGCATGTCCTCCTGCAGCGAAGCCATCTTCTGCTGCATCTCTTGCGCGGCCTTCATCATCTTGGCCATGTCGCCCATTTGGCCCAATCCTTTGAACATATCGATCTCCGGGGTTTGAATACGGTTGGAGTCTAGATACGGGGCAGGGCAGAGCGGG
Organism: Roseovarius sp. S88; assembly: GCF_037023735.1. GTDB lineage: Bacteria > Pseudomonadota > Alphaproteobacteria > Rhodobacterales > Rhodobacteraceae > Roseovarius > Roseovarius phycicola. Next base: position 781,745 of record NZ_CP146069.1, read on the forward strand.
GCAAGGGGCGGATGAGCGCGCATCGCGTGATTCTAAATCTAATCTCTTTATTTTGCACGGAACCATACTTTTGTTTTGCGTCGGTTTCAAAACCCGCGCCGCAGTGTTCCGCAACAATCTGTTTTGTGAGATAGGACGTACCCATCCCTTCAACGCCATTTGCCGTAGCGGTTCAGATATCACGTAGATACTTTGAGCAATGGCCCAGTCGTTGGCGTTTGTCGATCTGCCTGGATTTCTTGTGTCACACCGCCAAATTCGGGATGATCTGTTTCTTGCGGCTCATGATGCCGGGCAGGACAACGGCGTTGCCGCTCACGGATGCGCCAAAGCTTTTCTCGGCGACAGTTTTGACCAAGTCGTTGGGCACCAGAAGTGTGGCTTCTTCCTTGAGGATGTCCACGACGAAGAGCAGGACCTGATCGACGCCGTCCTCGGCGGCCACATCCGACATGGAGGCCATCAGGCTATCCTTGCGGTTGAGCACCATGTCGGGCGCCGTGGTTTCCAGAACGGAGACGCGGAATTTGGTGTCACCGACGCCGTATTCCTTGCTGTCCATGCGCAACAGCTCGGCATCGGAAAAGGCGCTGACATCGGATTTGGCGGCGAACATGTCTGAGGCGTAGTCCGAGATCGAAATGCCCAGATCCGCAGCCAGTTTTTCGGCCACGGTGCGGTCATGGTCCGTCGTGGTGGGCGAGCGGAATTCCAGCGTGTCGCTGAGAATGCAGGTGAGTGCCGCGCCTTTGGCCCAGTCGGGCATTTTGGCAGCGTCGTCGCCCATCAGATCGACCATGATCGTCGCGGTACAAGCCAGCGGGCGCACGGTGATGTCGATGGGGCCTTTGGTCTCCAGACCTCCCACCAGCTTGTGGTGGTCGATGATGGCCTGAACATCCGCGCCGTTGATATTGGCAGGAAGCTCGGCGGGATTGTTGGTGTCGACAATCACGCAGGGCTGATCATCGGCCACATCCTCGATGATGCGCGGCTTGGGCAGGTCCCATTTTTCCAGCATGAACGCGGCTTCGGTGTTTGGCTCTCCCAACAGAACCGCTTCGGCATTACCACCTTGGACCTCGTTGAGATACCACGCCCAGAGGATGGGGGATCCGGTGCTGTCGGTGTCGGGGGATTTGTGGCCAAATACGAGCGTGGTCATGGACGGGTCCTGTACCTTGAATGAAAGAATTTGCGCGCCTTATAGGCGGGCTTTGAGGGCTTGTCACCCACCCCGGCTGCGGCCAAATTGCATGCATGTCTCATCTGCGTGAAACTGACCTCTACCCTCCTGTCAAAGCGTGGCTGGAAGGTCAGGGCTATGAAGTGAAATCCGAAGTGGGTGTGGCGGATGTCGTTGGGGTGAAGCTGGCGCAGGACCCGGTGATTGTTGAGCTGAAAACCGGGTTTTCTCTGACGCTTTTGCAACAGGCCGTGGCGCGGCAGGCGGTGACCGATCATGTCTATGTCGCTGTTCCGCGCTGGAAGGGCAAGGCGGGCTGGCGCACGTTCAAAGCCAATGTGGGGTTGTGCAGGCGTCTGGGACTGGGGGTACTCAGCGTGCAGGTCAAAGACAGCTCGCTTCAGGTGCATTGCGATCCCGCGCCATTCAAACCGCGCAAATCCAAAGTGAAGCAAGCGCGTCTGATCAAAGAGTTTACAGCACGCGACGGTGATCCAAATCTCGGTGGTACGCGAGGCCAGGTTCAGACGGCCTATAAGCAGGATGCAGAGAAATGTGCGGCCTACCTTGCACAACATGGTCCGTGCTCGGGGGCTGAGATTGCCCGGGAAACCGGTGTCACACGGGCCACGCGGATCATGGCGGATAATCATTCCGGCTGGTTTTTTCGTGCGGCACGGGGTGTGTATGCGCTGAGCGAGGCCGGGCTTAAAACGCGAAGGGGTCAGCCCTGATGCGCGATCTGGCTTTGACGCTCGCCCTTGCTCCGATCCTCATCCCGCAGGTCGCCTGGGTTCGCTTTCGCGCCGCGTGCTTGCAAGAGGCCTCTGGGCCGCGTGAGGGCGTCGCGGGTAACGGTCCGCCCTTGCGGCTATTGGTCTTGGGCGACAGTTCGGCCGCGGGAGTAGGTGTGGCGCATCAAGAAGACGCGCTGATCGGGCGGTTGGTGGCGCGTCTGGCGCAGCGCTATCAGGTCAGCTGGCGACTGGCTGCGCGCTGTGGGGCAACCACGACAACAGTGTTGCGGAATCTGGAAACAGAGCCCAAAGCCCGGTTCGACATCGCGGTAATAGCTTTGGGCGTGAACGATTCCAAAAATGGTATGTCGCGCAGCCGGTGGCAGAAAAATTACAAAGACCTGATCATGCTTTTGCAAAGGCGCTTCGGCGTGCGTGAAATCTATGCCACCGCTGTGCCGCCGTTGGGGGCGTTCCCGCTTCTGCCGGCACCTCTTCGTACTGTGCTGGGGCGCCGCGCGACTCTTTTTGACGGGGACCTGCGCGGCATTGCGGCGGATCAAGATGCTGTGCAATATGTGCCGTTTGACTTTCCAATGGACACAAATCTGATGGCAGAGGATGGGTTTCATCCCGGACCGGTGATCTATGATCGCTGGGCGGCGCGTGTGGCTGAGATGATAACCTGACGGCTCGACATTCCTAATCCTGCGATGCAGGTTGAAGCGATCCCTTTCGAGACAAGGAGAAAGCCCATGCTATGTCGGATCGGCGTGATTGAGATTTGGCGCGCGCTTGATCTCTATGGTCCATTTCTGGCGCCCGAAGAGTTGTTCCCGACGGCGGGGCGGGATGTGGCCCATGTGATTGAGACGCATGTTCCGGGGGGCGTTTGTGCCAAAACCGGAGGGCTTTTGATGCCGGTGCAGGGGTTTTTGCTCAAGACACCGGATCATGTGATCCTGATCGACACCTGCGTGGGCAATCACAAGACCGCGCCCAGCTTTCCGGATTGGCATCAGCGGGATGACACACGGTTTCTGGCCGGACTGACTGCTGCGGGGATCGGGCCTGGTGATGTGGATTACGTGCTCTGCACACATCTGCATGTGGATCATGTGGGGTGGAACACGCAGCTTGTGGATGGTCGTTGGGTGCCGACATTCCCGAATGCCAAATACCTGTTGCCCAAGGCGGATGAACCGTATTATCGCGAAAACGCGCAGGCCATGTATCAAGAAAGCATTTTGCCGGTTGTCGAGGCCGGGCAAGCGGAGTTCGTTGAGGGCGCGCATGCCCTTGGCGACCACGTGACGCTTATGCCGACCCCTGGCCATACAGCGGGGCATGTCTCGGTCCTGATCAAGGATGGCAGTAAAGAGGCGATCATCACCGGGGATGCCATCCATTCTGCGGCGCAATGCTGGCATCCTGAGTGGCATTTCAAATTCGATCAGGATGCGGAACAGGCGGTTGCGTCCCGGCGCGCCTTGCTGGAGGCTGCGTGCGAGGCAGATCGGCGCGTGTTGGGCACGCATTTTCAGCTGCCGTCGATTGGCAGGGTGCGCGCCAAGGGGGATGTGTTTGCGTGGGACGACGATGTGTGAGAACTAGAGCGGCGGTTTAAGCGAAGCTCCGATGTCATAGGCCCTGTCCAGCAAGGCCGTGCGCCGCGCGTCGGATCCGGTTGACCCATTCAGGATCTGCAAGTCGCGTCGTTTGAAGCCAAAATAGCCAAACGTGCCTTTCATCCAGGCGGTGTCGAGTGCCGCCAGATAGCCTTCTGTTTCCATTTCGTCCGAACGCGCCCCGGCAGGGATCAACAGAACGCCGGTGCGCGGGCGCTGCAGCGATTTCTCGGGATCGTCGAGCTGATCATAGGCCCAACCCCAAGACCAGACCCGGTCCACCCAGCCCTTGGTCATCGCAGGCATGCCCCACCAGAAGAGTGGGAAGACAAAACAAATCGCATCCGCCCGAGCGATGCGCGCCTGCTCTTTTTGCGCATCCTCAGGCGCAGTCTCGCCGTCATCGGCCTCGATGTCGGCCATGGACCAACGGGGGTCGAACCCTTCTGCATGTAGATCCACCAGTTCGACAGAGTGCCCAGCGGCCTTGGCTCCTGACATGAACTGCGCCGCCACAGCAGCGCTAAACGACGCCGGGTTGGGATGGTCAAGAACAATCAGGACATGCATGGCGTACATCTTGCGCAGCTCACTCTGCTTGTGAAGTGCTCGCAACGAAAAATTCTGGGTACGAATTGTTCTACAAAGCGTGCGCGGCAGCGGTGCGCACAAGAAGTGGCGGACCGAGGAGGATTCGAACCCCCGACCCCCTGATTCGTAGTCAGGTACTCTATCCAGCTGAGCTATCGGTCCGTCGGATCAGGCATCTAGACCCTCGTGCCGGGCAATGCAAGAGGGTTTGGGAAAATCTTAGGCGGCAGAGACTTCGCCGCGCGGCATAGAGATGCGGAAGGTTGTTCCGGTCTCGTCGCTGAGTTCCAAGTCCAGGGTGCCGCCGTGACCACGGATAAGTTCTGCGGCAATCGACAAGCCCAGCCCTGTGCCGCCTTTTGTGGCGCCGCCTTGGAAGGGTTGAAAGAGGTGTTCTTTGGCTTTGGCGGGCAGGCCGGGGCCAGTGTCGGACACACAGATTTCCCAACTTTCAGGAGTCTCTTCTGCAGAGATAACAATCTCGCCCGGGCTTCCCGTGTTTACAATCGCCTGGCGCGCATTGCGCACGAGATTGGATATGACGCGATAGATCTGCTCAGAGTCGCCGCGAAGTTCAAGCGTTGCTGGGATATCCTCACCAAAACTGACATCCGCGTCTCCCACCGCCAGACGTTCGCTTTCGATCACGTCTGAGACAATATCGATCAACATGAATCGGCTGAGCGTCGGGGCCTGTTCCTCGGCCTTGCCATAGGCCAGGGTGGATTCGCAGAGATGCACAGCGCGCGTGATCGAATTGACCAGCTTGGGGGCCATGCGTTTGACGGCGGGGTCTTCGCTCATCTCGATGCGATCGGTAAAGAGCTGCGCCGAGGTGAGGATGTTGCGCAGATCGTGACTGATCTTGGCCACGGCTCCGCCCAACTGCGCCAGGCGCTCACGCTGCTTGAGCGAAGCGGTCAGCTGTTGCTGCATGGATTTCAGCGCCTCTTCCGCCTGAAGTATCTCGGTGGTGGTCGAGGACGGCTCAATGATGCGACGCGCATCATCCGGTGCTTCAGCATAAACCTTCATATGGCCCACAACCCGACGGATCGGTTTGACCAGGAAGCCGCGCACAGCCAGAAAGAGCAGGGCAGCCGTCACGACAGAGATGACCGCAGAGAGTACAAGGATGCGCAGACCATAGTCCAGCATTGCCGCCCGGAGTGGCGCGCTATCGACCGTGACCTCAATCAGCAGGCCACCCATATTGGACGGCTCACCAATCACACGAATAATCTCATCATCGGGTTGCATCAGGAAGCGCAGAGAATCCTGGATAAGTGTTATGGGTGTCGGGTCTCGCAAGTCGTACGTCTCTGAGATCGCAGAGGGCAAGGGCGCGGACAGCACGAGTTGGCGCGCCTCATCGCGACGCAGAACGACGTTGTAAACACCTGCATTGAAAAGAAGCTCTTCCTGAAGATCGGCTGAGATCTGATCATCGGCCAGAAGCGCCAGCGAGGCAATTTGTGCGCGATCCAGTCGGTCCATCAGGAATTCCTGCCGGAAGCGTGCAATAGAGGGAACAAAAATCAGGATTTCTGCCAGCATCACAAAGATGACTGTCAGGATAAGAAATCGTCCTGAAAGTGATCTGAGAAACTGCATCTTGTTCTCGCTGCTAACTCAGGGCAGCCAGCGCTGTACAAATCGCACAACGCGTTTGACCCCGGAACTTTTGAAAAGACGCGGCGAGAAATAGGCCCCGGCCGCGCGTTTGTTGATCTCGCCCAACGTCGGGTAAGGCGCGACCATGGCTGCAATCTGCTTCATTTTCATTTTGTTGGCCAGAGCCAGCGCCCAAAACCCGATCAATTCTCCTGCCTGTGCGCCTGCGATGGAGGCACCGACCGGACGACCTTTGACAACCATCAGCTTGATCAGGCCGTCGGTCTTGCGCTCGGCGATGGCACGGTCATTGCCGGAGTAGGGGAAGCGCACGACTTCAAGCGCATCGCCATGCGTCTCTCGGGCCTGTGCTTCGGTTAAACCCACCTGCGCCAGTTCCGGATCAGTGTATGTGGCCCATGGAATATGGTCATGGTTGGCTTTGGCAGGCAGCCCGAAAAGTGCAGAGCGGATGATGATCCCTGCGTGATATCCCGCCACATGGGTGAATTGCAGACCGCCCGCCACATCACCGATGGCATACACCTTTGAATTGGTGGTCTTGAGCGCGGCGTCCACCTTGATGCCTGCGCGCGTGGTTTCAATGCCTGCGGCCTCAAGATTGAGGCGGTCTGTATTGGCCTTGCGCCCCACGGCCATCAATAGATGTGTGCCTTTGAAGACGCGGCCATCCTTGGTTTCGATTTCAATCGCGCCCGCCTTGCCACGGACTTCGCTTGCCATGGCGTCTTCGGCGACCTCGACGCCCTCAGCGCGCACCCGGTCCAACACAACCGCAGCCATTTCCGGGTCGTCCTTGCCAAGTGCCTTCATGCCCTCAATAACCGTCACCTTGCTGCCCAGCCGGACATGCGCCTGCGCCATTTCCATGCCAATGGGGCCACCGCCCACGATGAGCAGATGCTTGGGCTGTTCACGCAGCTCAAAAAGAGTCTCGTTGGTTTCATAGGGCACGGTGTCGAGGCCCGGGATGGGCGGCACAAAGGGCGATGAGCCTGTAGAGATGATGATGCGGCGGGCGGTTATGGTGTGCTCCCCGGCTCGCACCTCGGTGGGTGAGATGAATTCGCCGAATTCCTGGATAACTTGCACGCCAAGCCCTTCGAACCGCTCCACGCTGTCATGCGGTTCAATCGTGGCGATAACATCAGCCACATGATCTTTGGCTGCGGCATAGTCCACCTTGGGTTTCTGATCGGCGACACCGTAAGCGCTGGCATGTCCTTGTGCATAGGCTGCCTTGCCTGAGGCGATAAGCGCCTTAGACGGCACGCAGCCAAAGTTCAGGCAATCTCCGCCCATCTTGTGACCTTCCAAAAGGATCACCGAGGCGCCCATCTGCACGGCACCGGCTGCAACAGACAGCCCACCAGAGCCGGCGCCGATGACCAGCAAATCCGCTTTCAATTGTGTCATGGATCAGATGTCCTTTTTGCCGCGGATCGTTTTGATCACGATGGGCATGGCGGCCAGGGCACACAAGCCCAGAATGGGGCCGATAACCTGTGGTTCCCACAACAGTGACAGATCAGGACGTTCGCCGCGGTCAAAGACCTCACCTAGACCAACGCCAATCCAGGTAAACACCAGTGCGCCCGGAATGATGCCGACAAATGTGGTCCAGGCAAAGTTGATGAACCGCACGCCGACAAGAGCCGGCAGCAGGTTTGCGACGAAGAAAGGCACCACAGGCACAAGGCGCATGAGGAACAAGACGCTGATCTCATGCTCGCGCAGGCCGTCTTTGATTTTCTTCAGGGAGCCTTCTGAGGCGTCCATTTTGGCGGCCAGAGCTTTTCCAAGGCCCCAGCGTGCCGCGAGAAAGATAGCAATCGCTCCCAAAGTGGCTGCGGTGACGTTGAAAGCCGCACCCAGACCAAAACCAAAGAGGAAGCCACCAGTGACCGAAGCCACAGCTGCCCCGGGCAATGAGAAGGCCACGATCGTGAAATAGATAGCAATGAATGCCAATGCCATAAGCGCAAAGTGGCTATCCCGGAAGGCCAGAAGCTGTTCGCGGTTTTCATTCAGCGTGTCGAAGGACAGGTAGTCACCCAAAGTGAAATACCCCACGATCGCTGCAACCAAGATGGCGGCGAGGGGGGCGTGACGAAGGATGGAGGGCTTGCTGCCCTGGTTTACATTTTCCATGTCGCTGTCCGATGCTTTCCCGTTGCGGTGGCTTGCCATGTAAATGCGTCTCGATCCAGTCTGGAGCTATAGCGCTCACGCGGGGGTGATCATGGGTGATGGAAACACCCCCATTATGACGCCTATTCTTGCAGGAATGAAACATTGGCAGGAAATTTCATTGGTTTTTTGTTGCAGAAGGGTCAGCTTGGGTTTGACTTCGCAAAAACCGCCCCCTATAGACCGGGCTTCACGACGTATTCCGGGTGCTGTGCGATTCATATGCCACACCCCATTGATCGGAGATCGGAGCGATGAAACGCACCTATCAACCCTCGAACCTGGTGCGCAAACGCCGTCATGGCTTTCGCGCGCGCATGGCCACTAAGGCTGGCCGCAAAATCCTGAATGCGCGCCGCGCACGTGGCCGCAAGAGCCTGAGCGCGTAACTCCGCGCCAGACTGGACAAACGGATATGACACCGCCGGAGGCCCCTGCTGCACAAGCCGGGAACACGCCACCGGCGGTGTCCGTTTGTCTGGAGGTTCTGAAGAAACGCAGTGATTTTCTGGCGGCGGCACGCGCACGCCGGCAAGGGACCAAGGGCATGATGGTGCAGGCGCGCCATCGGGGCGATGACAGCGACACGATACGTGTTGGGTTTACCTGTTCCAAGAAAGTGGGCAACGCGGTGATGCGCAACCGCGCAAAGCGACGTTTGAGGAACGTGGCACGTCAGGTTTTGTCGCATGAGGGCCGTGCCGGATGGGATTACGTCCTTATTGGGCGGGCAGACGCCACGATTGATCGTGACTTTGCTGCGCTCAAAACCGATCTCAGTTCCGCATTGAAAAAACTGCACAGCGCATCATGAGTCCGCTGGCGCATGTCTTTGCATTGCCGGTGAAAGCCTACCGGCTGCTCTTTTCACCCTGGGTCGGGCACAATTGCCGCTATCACCCGACCTGCAGCCAATATGCGCTCGAGGCATTGGCTACTCATGGCGGGTTGCGCGGCGGGTGGCTGGCGTTTCGGCGGGTCCTAAGGTGCCACCCCTGGGGCGCTAGCGGTCATGACCCGGTACCGGGTCAGGGCGCGGCGCAGGATCAGGCGCGGGAAAGCGGCTCGTCAAAGCCAGGTTCCAGTGATCGGTGATCCCGCGTGTTGGGATCACATTGCGATCAAGCTTGCCATCAAAGGTATGAAATAAATCCTCGTAAAAGCGCGGGGCCTCAAAATACCAGCGATGCGAAATGCCGGGGCTTGCACCAAACTGGGCGCGGTGATCGTCAAAATACTTGCCGCAATACAGGTTGACCGCTTTCTGAGAGCGGTCATCGGGCAACCCCACGCGACCCAACCGCCGCGAGACACCGATACGCTTGGTCTCGGAAATGGAGAGAATGTCGTCAAACGGGCTGTAATATGTGGTCAGGCGTGTGCAGCGCCGAAAGAGCGAACTGGATTTCGGATTCCCGCGCGTCATGGATTTTGATGAAATGTCCGCCGCCACAAAAGCAATCTGGCTGACGGTCCAGCTTTGTTGTGCCGTGGCGTGGTCGTCATCGGCAAAATCAAATGCTTCGCGCACCAGAAAACATCCCATCGAATGAGCTAGCAAGTGAATGTTGTACCTGCAATCTGGCTCCTGAGCGCGTGCCACATGGGTGATGCCATCCTTAAAAAGCCGGTCTGCTGCCAGTCGCGCATCACGCCGGTCGGCATTGTATCCCAGAACCGAACCATCGCTGGGCCAATCAAAACTGACCACACAGCCGCGGAACCCATGCGCCTTCAGCCCATCGCGAATTTTGCGATGGCGTTCGAGCATGTCCCATTGGTCGGTGTTAAATCCATGCACGAAGAAAACGATGTTGCCCTTGTCGAGCTCGGTTGCCCCGGCCTCGTTCTGAACGGCCTTGAAAAAGGCAGTGCGGGGGATTTCGTGACTGCGCTTGGCGCGACGTACATTGCCGGGCACAGCGAGGTATTTGGCGCCACCCAGAGAGTTGGAATAGCCATCGCCAGAACGGCCGCGAACGGAAAAGAAATAGTCCATGAAAAGGTCCTTTTGCACAAATAATTTAATGATCTGCATTGTCAGGTCGCGAGAAAACCGGCCCTTGCAGCGTTCGAATTTGAACGAGACCATTTTCTTTCCAAAGAAAATGGGTAAGAAAATTTGTAATTTTCTTGGTTCGCTGTGGGGAGAGATTTTGCAAAGACCTACCGATATCGGCGGGATGATGCGCGCTCTGGATGGATTTATGACCTCGGATGGCAAGGCCAAGGGGTTGGCGGAACCCGTGTGTCCGACGGATGTGTTCATCTCGCCATTTGCCAAATGCGGCACCACCTGGATGCAACAGATCGTGCATGGGCTGCGCACCGGCGGTGATATGAGCTTTGACGAGATCACCGCTGTGACACCCTGGATCGAGATGGCGCATGATCTGGGGCTGCCGCTTGAGCCGCAACCCGGTGCCTTCCGTGCGTTCAAAAGCCACCAGAGTTGGGATGAGATTCCCAAGGGCGGGCGTTACATTGTTGTGCTTCGCGATCCGGTGGATGCCATGGTGTCGCTCTTTCGGTTTTTTGAAGGGTGGTTTTTCGAGACAGGTTCTGTGTCGATGGAGGAGTTTGCACAGTATGTCCTGAATGAACGGGATGGGCGCGATTACTGGTCTCACCTGGCCTCGTGGTGGGACGTGCGAGACCGAGACGATGTGCTGGTGCTAAGCTACGAGTCTATGAAGCACGACTTGCATGCTGCTGTGACGCAGGTTGCGGATTTTCTTCGCATTGAGGATCCGGTGATCCGGGGCATCGCTGAGGCGCAGGCCCAGTTTGCGTTTATGAAAGCACATGAACGGCAATTTGACGACCACCTCACGCGTGCAGCACGCGATGCAGCCTGCGGGCTACCGCCAGGTAGCGTGGCCTCGAAGGTGAACAAGGGCGAGGCGGGCAGTGGCAAACCGCTTGTGAGCAATAACGTGCAGGCCGCGTTTGCAGCGAAATGGACTGAAACGATTGGCGCGCGGTTTGGATTTGGGGAATATGCCGCATTGCGCGCAGCATTAGAGGGACAGCCGGGGTGAACCCCGGCCTACCCGTTGCTTCCGGCGTGGAAGATGAACCCAAGCAAATTCAAGAGCACTTGTGCCGCAAGGATCGATGTTGATCCAGTGGGATCGTAATCCGGGGCCACTTCCACCAGGTCAATGCCAACCACCTCATGTCGCTGCGCCACGTGCTGCAGGATTTCCAACACGTCGTAATAGAGAAACCCGCCATGGCTGGGTGTCCCGGTGCCGGGTGCGATAGAGGGGCAAAAGGCGTCGATGTCGATGGTGATGTAGACCCGCGCGCCATCTGGAATACGCTGGGCGGTGGCCTCGGGCCCCAGGGCACGCACCTGTCGCACCGAGAGGATGTCCGAGCCGCGCGCACGGGCGTCGTCATACCCTTCCTTGGCCGTAGAGCTGACATTGCGAATACCCAGCTGGGTGAGCCCGGTGACAAAAGGCTTTTCGGCGGCACGGCGCATCGGGTTGCCATGGCCAAAGCGCACGCCGTGGCGCTCGTCCACGAAATCGAGATGTGCGTCGATCTGCAGGATGTGAATGTCGCCCTGATCGTCAAAGGCATTCACACATGGAATGTTGATAGAGTGATCGCCGCCAATGGTGACGGGCAGGGCACCAGCGCGCAGGATCGCCCGGACGCCTGTTTCGATGTTGGCATGGCTGGTGGCCGTGTCGGTGTGTACAATGTCGGCGTCCCCGATATCCACAATCCGCACGTCGCCCGGCAAGTAGGTGGCGTCATCCTCATGGTCATAAGCCCCGGCATGACCGAAGGAAAAGAGGGTGGAGGCTTCGCGCACACCCCGTGGCCCAAACCGCGCGCCACTACGCCACTGTGTCCCGAAATCAAAGGGCGCACCAAGAATGGCGACATCGGCGTCTATGGCGCTCCAATCGGATATGTAGGGACGCTTTCCAAACGTCGGGATGCCAACAAAAGGCAGATCAAGCCTGCCGCTTTCATATCCGTGTGTGGTCATGTGCGTTTCCTGAAAATGTCACCAGGACGCTACCGCAGAGAGGACGGTTTGCAAAGATTAAGAGGCGAATTCTTGTTAAGATCTTGAGCAAGGAAGCCGGTCACAAATCGGTCACGTGTTGATCGCAAAACCCCTTACGTCTCTGAGGCCCGTGTCAGCGACAGCCGTGCTGTTTCCAAGTGCTCTTTCATCACGTTCGCGGCGCGCTCTGGCTCGCGCGTTCGCAGGGCGTTGAGAATTTGACGATGCTGCGCGTTGTAAAGATTGATCGTCTGCAGATCGAGAGTCAGGCGGCGCATGCGGGTCCAGTCATCCTGTCCGCGGACGTTGGCGATCTGGTTCATGATCCAGACCAAAAGGCCGTTGCGTGTGCTTTCCGCCAGAGCGCGGTGAAAGGCCGTGTCTGCCTCGGAAAAGGCAACCGGGTCATCCATGCTTGCCTCCATTCGGGCGCACAGGATCTCCATCTGATCAAAATCGGCGCGCCGTCCGTGCAGCACCGCAAGGCGACAGATATGCGGCTCAAGTGCAAAGCGGGCATCCATGAGTTCCAACGGCGTGGCGTTTTCGATTTCGCTGGCCGAGATGGTTTCGGATTTGTGGACCACATATGTTCCACTGCCGGGACGGGTTTCGACAAAGCCCTCTTCTTCGAGCTGTAGCAGAGCCTTACGCACGGTGCCGCGTGCCGCCCCATAGGTGTCGGACATCACGCGTTCTGGCGGAAGGCGGTCATGTTGCTGCAAGGTTCCCTTTGCAATCTCGCGTCTGACCAAAGCAGCTATGTCCGCCGCGCCCATTCTCTGTGCGTCTGCCATCAGAATCCTCTCGGTTTAGACCAATACTAAACCATTTTTCAGCGTATTCCAGCAAAATTATTGAATTTGGATCAAAATCGGTTGACTTTTGGACCGGCTCTGGGAATCGTTAACGATAGGGGAGCTTTTTCGCCCCCTGCCACCAAACAAAAATTCGCAAGCGCCGGCGAACCATCGGAGGCTTGCACAACATCAGGGAGTTTAATTGTGGCTGAAACTGATCTCGAAAGATTTGTAGAAGCGCCAGGTCGCGCCGAGAAAATCAAAGAAGTGCGGAAGATGATTGATGCAAAAGGCATTGAGTATCTCTATCTGCAATTCGTCTCGGTGACCGGCAAGATCATGGGCAAAGGCATTCCCGCCGATCACTGGGAAAGCGTCGCCATGAAAGGCTTTCAGTTGGTCTATGGTGCCACGGTGAACCTCTTTACCGACCGGGCGGGCAACTATCTGGGCTATGGTCCAGAGGCGGCCGAACTTGTCGGTATTCCCGAGCCGGAAACCTTCATGCAGTTGCCATGGGCGCCGCAAATTGGCCGGTTCTACTGCACACTCTTCCGCAACCGGGAAGAAAAGGAAAACCCAGGTGGGTACCTGACCTCGGATTGCCGCGGCAACCTGCGCCGGATGCATGAAGACTTCCAAAAGAAGCATGGCCGTAGCCTGCGGATCGGCACCGAGCCAGAGATGATGTGGCTAAAATTCGATGAGAACGGCAAGCCCAAGGACGGCTATTCCAAGCCTTACTGCTATCACATCGACCAGTTCGAAAGCCTGCGTCCGGTCTCCATGCAGGTGATCCGCTATGCCCGCAAGATGGGGCTCGACATGATCCAGGGCGATCACGAGGATGCGCCGGGGCAGCTTGAGCTGAACTGGATGTTTGACGACGTGCTGCGCAATGCGGACCGTTTGACCACCTATCGCCAGATCTGTGCGCAGGTCGCACGGGAAAATGGCATCTTCGCTTGCTTCATGACCAAGCCCTTCATGGGTGTGTCCGCGTCGGGTTGCCACCACAACATGAGCCTGTGGCGCGGCGGCGAAGATCAGTTCGTGAAATGCGGCAATGATGAAAAAGATCTGCCAGGCATGCGCGACAACTACATGTATGTCAAAGGCGGCGAGAACACGTTCATGCCGGACGATGACGATCCGCAAATGCCGGGCAAAGAGGGTCTGGAGGCCATCGGCGGCGTGGTGCACAACCTGCAGGCTTTGACGGCTGTGGGCTGTTCCACAGTGAACTCGTATCGTCGTCTTTGGGACACAGGTTTCTGGGCGCCGGTCTTCGCCGATTGGGGTTTCCAGAACCGTACAACGGGCCTGCGCGTCTCGGCACCTGGACGGTTCGAATACCGCTCGGTGGACAGCATGGTGAACCCTTATCTGATGGGCACAACCTTGTTGGCAGCTATGGACGACGGCATCGACAACAAGCTGGATCCGGGCGAGCCGGAAGAGCGCAACATTTATGAGGCCATTGAACAAGGCAAGCAGGTTAAGAAACTGCCTATGTCCTTGGGCGAAGCTTTGGATTTCCTGGAAAACAACGAAGTGGTCAAGCGCGGCATGCCCGGCGAAATGTACCGCTTGTTCCACGAATACAAATACGACGAATATGCCCGGTTCATGTCGACCGTGACGGATTGGGACAACGACACTTACATGGAATGTCTTCCCTGAGGCAAACCATGCTTTTGGCGGCGGGTTGAGGAACTCGCCGCCACCTTACACGAACACGCAACTCAGAGGAGGCGCTTCCAGATGTGTGGAATTGCTGGACTAATTCACAAGGGCAAAAGCAGCTCGGTCGGGTCGGAAATGACCGCCATGTTGCAGGCGCTCAAACACCGGGGGCCTGACAGCACCGGTTATGCGGTGTACGGCACCCCAACCGAGGGCGATTACATCATGCGCCTCAAGGTGGCCGAGGCCGAAGACATGGAGAAAGGCCGCGGCATTCACCAGGTGATCAAGGACCGCATTGCCGAGGTGGAAGCCATTCTCAAAGAGCATGGGGCCAAAGTAAAATCCAAGGATGCGCCGCGGGAATATTCTCTGCGTTACGTGCTCAACCACAAGGGTGACACGGGCGAGATGGCCGAGCATATCGAGGAGACCGAAGGCGTCGAGATCCTGTCGATGGGCAATGGGTTGGAACTGATCAAGGACCTTGGTGATGCGAGCGTTGTGTCCGAAGCCTATGGTCTGAATGACTTTCAGGGCACCCATGCGATTGGTCACACCCGCATGGCCACTGAGTCAGACGTGGACATCAAATCGGCGCACCCATACTGGGCGTTCCCCTATAACGACGTCAGCGTTGTGCACAACGGCCAGATCACCAACTATTGGATTATGCGCCGCGAGATGGAGCGTAAGGGCCACCGGTTCATGTCGAACTGTGACTCCGAGCTTCTGGCCGTCTACACCGCGCACAATCTGGCGAATGGTGTGTCGCTCGAAGACAGCCTGCGTCAGTCCATCGAAGAGATTGACGGCGTGTTCACCTATCTGGTGGCCACCAAGGATCAGCTTGGCATGGCTAAGGACACGATGGCCGCCAAACCGCTGGTTCTTTACGAAAGCGACGATCTGATTGCCATGGCCTCGGAAGAGGTGGCAATCCGCGCGATCCTTCCAGAAGAGATCGACACATATGACCCATATGACGAGGAGGTCCGGGTATGGCAGGCGTAACAGACGCAGAACTGAAGGAAATGACCCAGGAAGAGCGGGTCACTGCTCTGGGTATGCGCACCGAAGCGCTGACGGGTAAATCGCTTTACGTGGAATTTGACCCAGACGCCGAAGAGCGTTTCACCTATCCCTGGGCGCCTGATGTTGATTTCAACAAACGCACTGAGATGGATTGCGATGGGATGACCACGACGGAAGTGAATTCCGGTATTCGCGATCTGATGGCGCAAGGCTACGGCACGGTTGTTCTCAAAAACCCGCGCGGCATGCACTCGCTTGGTGTGGGCATCCTCAGCAAACTGAACCTGATCATCGAGGGGTCTACAGGCTACTTTGCAGTTGGTCTGATTGATGGGCCGAATGTGCGCATCAATGGCCGGGTTGGTTGGTCCTGCGGTGAGAACATGATGTCCGGCACGATCATGATCGAGAAGAATGCTGGTTCCACCTTTGGTGCGGCCATTCGGGGAGGAGACCTTGTGTGCCGTGGCTCGGTTGGCTCGCGCACAGGCATCGACCAGAAGGGTGGCACGATCATCGTCGGTGGCGACACCGGTGCGCTTTCGGGCTTCATGATGCAGCGGGGACGCATGGTGGTCTGCGGCAACGCAGGCAAGAACCTGGGCGACTCGATGTATGACGGCACGATCTTTGTCGGTGGTGAAATCAAGTCATTGGGTGTGGACGCGGTTGAAGCCGAGCTCACCGACCTTGATAAGGCTTGGCTCACACGCAAGCTCACGCAATATGGCCTGATGCCCGAAAAAGGCGTGGATCATTTCACCAAGATTGTCGCGGGCAAGATGCTTTGGAACTACGACAATCTGGAGCCCACCGAGAAGAAACTCATTCTGTGATGGTGGGGTGAAACCCCACCCTACGCCAACCTCGTAGGGTGGGTTTCCAACCCACCTCGCCATCTAAAAGGAGACACAACATGGCTGACGGAGATCTGCCGACAAAAAAGGCGCTGGACCGCGACGTAAACCGTATCGGTGACAGCTTTATTTTCCCACCACGGGTGATGGATGACATCCACATCAAATCCGAGTTGGGACGCTACCGGATGCGGGGTTTCTCGCTCTTCAAGAAGATCCCGCACTGGGATGACCTGACATTTCTGCCGGGGACACTCACACGCTTTGTGATCGAAGGCTATCGTGAGAAATGTGAAACCAAGACCGTGATCGGCCCCCGCGCAAAAGTGCCGCTGGAACTGGACATCCCGGTCTACATCACCGGCATGAGCTTTGGCGCGCTGTCCTATGAGGCGAAGACGGCTCTGGCCCGTGGGGCGACAATGGCGGGCACGGCGACGTGCTCTGGTGAAGGCGGGATGATCCCCGACGAGCGGCGCTATAGCTCCAAGTGGTTCTATCAGTGCATCCAGTCACGCTATGGCTTTAACCCCAATCACCTTGTTCTGGCGGATGGCTGTGAGTTCTTCATTGGCCAAGGCTGTAAGGTTGGTCTGGGTGGTCACTTGATGGGTCAGAAAGTGACCGACCAGGTGGCCGAGATGCGGTCACTGCCTGCTGGTATCGACCAACGCTCGCCCGCGCGGCACCCCGACTGGCTGGGTCCCGATGACCTGGCTCTGAAAATTCAGGAGATCCGCGAAGCGACCGATTGGCAAATCCCGATCCAGCTCAAGCTGGGCGCATCTCGTGTCTATGACGACGTGCGGATGGCTGTGAAATGTGACCCTGACAGCATCTATATCGACGGCATGGAAGGCGGCACGGGCGCGGGTCCACACCTTGCCACCGAAGACACCGGCGTGCCGGGCATGGCCGCGATCCGTCAGGCGCGTAAAGCGATCGATGATCTGGGCAAACGTGGTGAGATCAGTCTTGTTTATGCAGGCGGCATTCGGAATGGCGCGGACGTGGCCAAGGCCATTGCGCTGGGCGCGGATGCGATTGCCATTGGGCACTCGGCCATGATGGCGCTTAACTGCAACAAGGACATCCCCGAGGCCAATTACCCCGAGGAAATCGGGGCCGAGCCGGGCTATTGCTACCACTGCCACACCGGACGTTGCCCGGTGGGCGTGGCCACGCAAGATCCCAAGCTGCGCGAGCGGCTTGACCCGGATGAGGCAGCGGAACGCGTGTACAACTTCCTGCACACGCTGACCATCGAGGCGCAGCTCTTTGCCCGTGCTTGCGGCAAGACCTACTTGCACTCATTGGAGCCCGAAGACCTTGCAGCCCTGACGATGGAAGCGTCGGCCATGGCCGGTGTTCCACTCGCAGGCACCAACCACACGGTCGGCGTTGAGGATTATCACCATCTTTAAGGGTTTGGCGGGGTGAACCCCGCCCTACCGCAATCGTAGGCCGGGGTTTACCCCGGCACCCCGGAGAGGAGAAAACAAATGGCTGGAACACAATATCGCGGCTCCGAGATCAAGGATGTCGACCAGTTCCTGAAAGACGCCGAGGGCCTTGAGTCCGAACGCGAAAAAGAAATCGGCCAGCACATTGGCTATCGCTATGACGTGAACCTTGTGCCGGATTACAACCGTATCACGCCCTTCCTGAGCAAATATATGGAAGTTATGGGGTGGGATGATCTCAATTGGCTCGAAGACGTGCATATGGGCTATGAAGAGGGTGCCCCTGCCGTGTTTGACCGCAACAACAACGGCTGGGTGCGCGTGCCGGATACCATTGAGCTGCCGGACAACCAGCAGGATCGGGACATGATCGCGCGCGAGCTTTTGATCAAGTTCCAGATGTCGGACCGGCATCCTTTGGTCAACCTGCGCAAGGCGTATATGAAGTTCTAACACATGCCGCGCCCGCTTGATATCGCCTGCCTTCAAACAAGGCCGATGCCCGACTTTGAGTCGGCGCTGGACGAGGCGATGCCGTTGGCCGAAGCTGCGGTCAAAGCGGGCGCGGATATCCTTTTCCTGCCGGAATATTGCGGCGGGTTGAAAACACAAGGGGCGGCTGTGACGCCGCCCTCTGCAATGGAAGCGGAACACCCCTTTTTGGCTGAAATGCAGCGCTTTGCCCGTGCGGCACGGGTGTGGATCAACCTCGGTTCGATTGCCGTGGATGGCCCGGACGGGCGCATCATAAATCGCGGCATCATGCTGGACGATACTGGGCAGATCCGAGGGCGCTACGACAAGATCAACATGTTCGACATTCAGCTAAGCGAGACGGAAGTTTACCGCGAAAGCGCGCATGTCGAAGCGGGTTGCGAGGCCGTCATCCATGACACGCCCTTTGCGCGCATTGGGCATACGATTTGCTATGATCTTCGGTTTCCCGATCTGTGGCGCAGTCTGGCGCAGGCGGGCGCGGAGATTTTGATTTGCCCAGCGGCCTTTACTAAGAAAACGGGCGAAGCACATTGGCATGTGCTCAACCGTGCGCGGGCTATTGAAAATACGCGCTTTGTCATCTCTCCCTGTGCGATTGGTCCGGTCCCCGGTGGTGGCGAAAGCTATGGCCATTCTCTGGTCATCAATCCCTGGGGCGAAGTGATTGCCGATGGCGGAACCATACCAGGCGTAGTGCAGGCGCAGATCGATCTGGATCAGGTCGCGGAAACAGAAGCCCGCATTCCAAGTCTCGCTAATGAACAGGAATTCACGCTTGTGTCTGTGGACGCAAAAAGGAGTGTGGCATGAGCTCTCTTGCTGCCCAGTTGGGCCAGAGTTTTTCCGACAATCCGCTGCGGTTGGCGTTTCTGAAATGGCAGTGCCATGTGCGGCAACTGTCCATGCGCAACAATGACGGCCGCCCCGATGATGCGATCATGCCAGAGGTTACGCCAAGGGGTGCGGCAGAGCCGCTCGGCGCGGTAATCACGGTGATGAACAAAGCGCCGGGCTATTCGGTGACGCCTGAGTTGCAGCATATGGCGGCCAAGACAAATGACCCGGCCCAGCGGCGGCAAAACGCACTGCAATTTTTGTCGGCGACCTACTACCAGAAGGCCAAGGAATTTTCCGACATTCTGACCGCGACCTTTCCACCTGGATCTCCGGGGGCCAAGACGTTGCATGAGGCAAAGCATGCAACCCTGACCTTTGAGGCCTATGGTCAACGTTTTGACCTGGAATGCAAGATCTGGCGTCTGGCGCCGCATAACCTGCTGCATCAAGCCACCATGGCGCACAATATTCTGTTCAATCCGACCTTGCCGCCCGCGACTGAGGTGCTTGGGTTTGAGCCAGATTGGGACGCAAGCCGCGCAGACCCACCCATCGGGCGAAGGTGAGCCGTGGGATGTGAGTATTTTGAGAACAATGAAAGAAGGGCCTTCGGGTTCTTTTTTTATGTTTGGCGAAATTGGATACAATATGTATACACAACATGTTCAACGTGAGTCGTTCATGCCAAAAGATCGCAAAGCCCACTGTCTGGAAGACATCAAGATGCGTATCCTGACGTTGGATATCGCACCCGGCAGTGATCTTGATGAGGCCTCGCTCTGTGAGCGATACGGCATGTCGCGCACACCCATGCGCGAGATTTTTCAACGGCTTGGCGGTGAGGGGTACGTGGAACTGACCCAGAACCGCGGTGCGAAAGTGGCGTCGATGGATTTGGCCGTCATGCGAATGTTCTTTCAGACGGCCCCGGTGATCTATGCCAGTGTTGCGCGGCTGGCGGCTGAGAATCGGCTGGACTTGGATCTGGCCAGATTGCGCGCCCTGCAAGATGATTTTCGTACAGCAACAGAAGCCGGAGATGCCGGGCGGGCCGCGTTGCTCAACCACCGGTTTCATCTGTGCATTGGCGAGATGGCGCGCAATCCCTATCTGCTGCCAAGTCTGAAGCGCATGTTGATTGACCACACGCGGCTCAGCCAGACATTCTACCGCCCCGCATCAGACGATGAAGCCGCGCGCGTGGCGCAGGCCGTCGACCAGCATGATGCTATGATCGCGGCCTTTGCGGCGCGTGAGGCAGAGCGCGCGGTGGATCTGACGATTGATCACTGGAACCTGTCGCGTGACCGGCTGGAGCGGTTTGTCACCCCTGATCCCCTTCCCATAGATGTTTTGACCGAAAGAGGAGGCGCGCATGCAGTTTGAGGGCATATGGACCCCGATTGTTACGCCGTATCACCCGGATTTCTCGCTCAATGAGGTGGCTCTGGCCGAAACGGTTGAATTGCTCATTGCGGGTGGTGTGCATGGCATCATCGCGGCGGGTACGACGGGGGAGTATTACGCGCAGAGCTTTGACGAGCGTGTGGACCTGGCGCGCCGGATCAAAGCGTTGATCAAGGGCCGTGTCCCGATGGTGATGGGCACCGGCGCGATGCGTACAGAAGATAGTATTGACTACGCCAAGGCTGCCGTTGAGATCGGAGCCGATGCGCTCTTGGTGGCCACACCGCCATATGCCGTACCTACTGGACGCGAGATCGCGTTGCATGCGCTGGCGATTGACCGGGCGGCTAACTTGCCGGTCATGCTTTATAACTATCCGGGTCGGATGGGTGTGAACATGGATGAAGAGACGCTCGACCGGCTGGGGCGCAATCCGAATTTCTGCGGGATCAAGGAAAGCTCGGGCGATATCAATCGGCTGCATATGATTGGCCGCGATTACCCGCATCTGGGCCTTCTCTGTGGGATGGACGACCAGGCGCTGGAATTCTTTGCCTGGGGCGCGCGCGGCTGGGTCTGTGCGGGGTCGAATTTCGCGCCCGAGGCGCATGTGGCGCTTTACCGGGCCTGTGTGCTGGAAGGTGACTTTACCAAGGGGCGTGCGATTATGTCTGCGATGATGCCGCTCATGCGCGTGCTCGAACAAGGCGGCAAGTTCATCCAGTGTATCAAGCATGGTCTGACCATGCGGGGCATAGAGGCCGGGCCGCCGCGCAAGCCGCTGCAACCGCTGAACAAGGATGACAGGCGGGCGCTTGAGGAAGTGATCCGCACAATGAATACCGTGATTGCGGCCATTGAGGGGGGCAAGATATGACCGAGCTTCTAACACGCGAGGAATATGGCGCGATTGCCGCCGAGATTGACCTGCCGGCCGCACCTTTCGTGGATGGGAAATTCCGCAAGGGATCAGGCCCGATGATGGAAACGGTGAACCCCGCCACAGGCGAGGTGTTAACGAAGGTGAGCACGGCAGGGCAGAAGGATGTGGACTTTGCCGTTGGGAAGGCGCGCGAGGCCTTTGATCGCGGAGAGTGGTCCAGGGCGCATCCATCGGAGCGCAAGGACGTGCTCATTCGCCTGTGTAAGTTGATCACGCGGCGACGGCATGAACTGGCGGTGATGGAGAGCCTCGACAGCGGTAAGCCCATCCGGGATTGCGAGATGATCGACATCCCCGAGACCATTCACACGATCAAATGGCATGGGGAGTTGATCGACAAAATCTATGATCAGGTGGGGCCATCGGGCGATGATGCGCTGAGCATGATCGTCCGCGAGCCCATCGGCGTGGTGGCCTGTGTCTTGCCGTGGAATTTCCCGCTTTTGATGATGGCCTGGAAAATTGGCCCGGCGCTGGCGGCGGGCAATTCGGTGATTGTGAAACCGGCCGAGCAGACGAGCCTCACCGCGCTGCGTCTGGCCGAAGTGGCCCATATGGCGGGCATCCCGCGTGGCGTCTTGCAGGTGCTGCCGGGGGATGGGCCAAGCGTGGGCGAGCCGCTCGGTCTGCATATGGATGTGGACATGGTCAGCTTCACCGGCTCCACCGAGACCGGCAAACGGTTCCTGCGTTATGCCGCTGATAGCAATATGAAAAAGGTCACGCTGGAATGCGGTGGCAAGAACCCGGCTGTGGTGCTGGAGGATGCCGAAAACCTCGACCATGTGGCCGAACATGTGGTGAATGCCGCTTTCTGGAACATGGGGGAGAACTGCTCTGCCGCGTCCCGGCTGATTGTGCATAAGGCGGTGAAAGAGCCACTACTGGAGCGGATTGTGGCGCGCATGCGCGACTGGAAAACCGGCGATCCACTCGACCCGGCCAACCATCTTGGCGCGCTTGTGGATGCCGAGCATTGCAAGAAGGTGGCAGGCTACCTGAAGGGCAAGGCGCTGGCTGGGGGCGGGAAGCCAAAGGGCAATTTTGTGGAGCCTACTGTCTATGAGGTCAAGAAGGCCGACAAGCGCGCCCGTGAGGAAATCTTTGGCCCCGTCCTATCGGTGATTGAAGTGGCCAGCGAGGCCGAGGCGATTGAGCTGGCCAATGACACCGACTACGGGCTGGCGGCGTCGGTGTTCACTGGGAATATTCGACGAGCTTTAAGTGCTGCGAAAAACATACGCGCCGGTACGGTCACGGTGAATTGCTACGGCGAGGGCGATATCGCGACGCCCTTTGGCGGGTTCAAGCAGTCGGGCTTTGGCGGGCGTGACAATGGCATTCATGCGCATGATCAGTTTACGGAAGCTAAGACGATCTGGGTCGATCTGAGTGATCCGAAGGATGGGGATTTGGTGGGATGAAGACGTTGGTCAATGTCCTTTTAGAGAGGTTAATTGATATCGCCTACGCGCTTGAAACCGCTTCGGATTCCGAAGTGAATTCTGACTTTGCCGTGAAGATTCTAGAGATGACTGCTGCTGGTTTGCAAAATTTAGATCAGCAGGACTTGGAGTCCCTTCAGGGTTCGGTTGAAAGTTTTGCAAAAAACGAAGTTGATCCAAGCCGCCGTCAATTCCTTGGAGATTTTGTCGAGAATTTTGGCCTTTCTTCAGCATCAACCAGCCGAGGTTTAGCATGAGCGTTGACGCGGTCGGGACGGTCCGGAGGGGACGTGGCGCGCGCAAGCAGGCGCGGCAGGCGCGGGATGTGACGATGCTCCCTGCGCTTAAGCGGGGCATTCCGTTGACGGAGCCGATGGATGCCGAACAGATCGAGCGCGTTGATAACGCCTCAATGGATATCCTTGAAAACGTCGGCGTGGTTTTTCGCGATGACATCGCTATCGCAGATTGGAAGCGCGCAGGCGCGGATGTGCGTGACGGGGACCGGGTACACCTGGATCGCGGGTTGGTGCGAGAGCTGATCAAGTCCATCCCCGAAACCTTCACCTACCACGCGCGCAACCCTGACAATACGCTACCGTTTGGTCGTGATCATGCGATTTTCGTGCCCATGACCGGCGCGCCTTACCTGCGGGATCTGGACGATGTGCGCCGCAATCCGACGCTCGAGGATCTGGAGAATTTCCACAAGCTAAGCCACATGCTGCCCGCGATGCATAGCTCGGCGCATCACATTGTCGAGCCCTATGATCACCCGATCAGCCAACGGCACTTGCGCATCACCTATTCTTCGATGAAGTATTCCGACAAGACGTTCATGGGCATGACGACAAGCCCCAAGAACGCCGAAGATGTGATAGACATGTGCGCCATCCTGTTTGGCGAAGATTACATCGACACGCACCCGGTCGTGACGGGAAACTGCAATGGAAACAGTCCCCTAGTCTGGGATGAGACCATGTTGGGCGCGATGCGGGCCTTCAACAAGCGCAATCAGCCGGTGCTGTGCTCGCCCTTCGTTTTGGGAGGGGCCAACACGCCTGCCTCGGTCGCACCCACCGTGGCACAATTGAACGCCGAAGCGCTGAGCGCGCTGGCCTATACGCAAGTAGTGCGCAAGGGCTGTCCGGCGATCTACGGCCATTACCTGAGCACCGTCAGCATGAAGTCCGGCGCGCCCATGGCGGGCACGCCCGAGATTTCCCTCATGAATCTGATGATTGGCCAGATGGCGCGTTACTACAAAGTGCCTTGGCGGTCGTCCAACACGCTGGGCGGGGCCAAGACGCTCGATGCGCAGGCGGGCTATGAAAGTGCCACCACCCTCATGGCCCTGCAAATGGCGGGCACCAATTACATGTGGCATTCGGCGGGCTGGAATGAGGCTGGCATGCACTGCTCCATGGCTAAATTCGTGATCGATGCCGAACAATGCGCGATGGCCTATCGCATGGCCGAAGGCATCCGTTGGGACGACTTTGACGAGGCAATCGCAGCGGTGAGCGATGTCGGCCCCGGCGGGCACTACCTGGGCCATCCGCATACTTTGGAGAATTTCCAACGGGCTTTCTTCATGCCAGAGCTGTTCGACAACAACTCTATTGAACAATGGCAGGCCGAAGGTGCGCTGGAAGCCAACGAGCGTGCGCTCAAATACACGCGCCAGATGCTAAAGGACTATGAAGAACCCAAACTGGATGAGGGCGTCAATGAGGCGCTTCTCGACTACATTGCCCGGCGCGAACGTGAAATTCCCGCGGCAGACGCACTGAATCAGGATCACTGACATGCGTATTTCGGAGGTCCACATTTACCACCACGATCTGCCGGTTAAAAACGGGCCCTACACCATGTCGCACGGTCCGGTCTGGTCGCTTGAGACGACCCTGGTGCGCTTGGTGACAGATCAGGGCGTTGAGGGCTGGGGAGAGGTCTGTCCGATTGGACCCCTATACGCCCCCGTACAGGCGAGCGGTGTGCGCGCTTTGTTGAATGACATCGGAGCCGGGTTAGTGGGTGTGGACCTGACAGTCAATGCTGTTTCTGCCGCAATTGATGCTCAGGTTGAGGGCGGCACCTATGCGCGTTCAGCCATCGACATCGCTGTGCATGATGCGCTTGGCCGCTCGCTTGGTGTGTCAGTGGCTACGCTTCTGGGCGGCGCTTATCAGACAAGGCTTCCGTCTTACTACGCCACGGGCATCGGCACGCCCGAGGATATCGCGAAACTGGCGCTGGATAAGGTGAACGAAGGCTACCCGCGCATTCAGATCAAGGCCGGCGGTCGAGACGTGGCCGAAGACATTGCAACCTTGCGCAAGGTCTATGAAACGGTGGGCCACCGTGCCCGCATACTCGTTGACCCCAATCGCGGGATGAGCGGCAACGATGCCCTGCGGCTCTCGCGCGAATGTCAGGACATTCCCTTTGTCCTCGAACAGCCCTGCAACACGATTGAGGAAATCGCCCGTATTCGTCCGCTGATGAACCACCCGATCCATATTGATGAGAGCATGGTCGATCTCAACACTGTGCTGCGTCTGGTGGGAGACGGCCTGGTGGACGGGTTCGGGATGAAAATCTCGCGTTTGGGCGGCCTGCGCCCGGCTTCAACCTTCCGCGACATTGCTGCCGTACGGCGGCTGGCACATTCCTGTGAGGACAGCTGGGGTGGGGATATCGTCAATGCAGCTTGCGTGCATATGGGGGCCACTGTGCGCCCGCATATGCTCGAAGGGGTGTGGCTCGCGCAGCCTTATATAGACGGGCATTATGATCCAAACGGTGGCGTACGGATAGAAGGCGGTCACATCACCCTGCCAGAGGGGCCGGGACTTGGCGTGACACCTGATCCTAATGTGTTCGGCGTGCCAGCGGCCTCATTCGGGGGATAGGCCGTGGGTGGGTTGCCATATCTCGATCTAGCGGACGGGGCAGTGTCCACACGCGGCCCGGAAGTTATTGCGGCGCGCGGTACCCATTGGTGCGCCGAGACGCCCTTTGGTCTCGCGGTGCTGCGCTATCGGCAGGTGGGCAAAATCCTGCGCGACCGGCGCTTCCGACAGGGCAGCCACAACTGGCCTGACACGGTGGGCATCGAAGGCAGCTTTGCCGATTTCTGGCGTGCATCGGTTATTGGCCGAGAAGGTGCAGAGCACCAAAAACTGCGCGCCCTGGCGATCCCGGCGCTAAGAGAAGACTATGTGCGCAGCCTCAAACCCGCCTTTGATGAGATTGCCCAGGATCTCTGCAAAACTCTGCGCGAAAAGGATCACTGTGAATTCCAAACCGCCTTTTGCGAGCCCTTCGCCGGGCAGGCGATCACCACGCTTCTGGGGATGGATCGCCAAGACTGGCCGCTGGTGGCCCACAATGCCGCTGATCTCGGTCTGGCCATGGGGATTGAGGCGCCCAAGTATCAGGCGCGATTCAACAAGGCCTGCGAGACGTTGTTCGATCTTTCCGACAAACTTGTCGGCAAGGTGCGCAAGGGCCGCGATAGCAGCTCTTACGTGGCGCGCATGGTGGCGGAATTTCATCGCAACGGCGATTGCAGCTACGATGAACTTCTCAATACCATCGTGATCTCAATCTTTGGAGGGGTGGATACGACGCGCGCCTTGCTAGGACTTGGGCTGTCGCTTTTTATCGAGAATCCGGATCAATGGCGCGCGCTGCGGAACGATGCGTCCCTGATCCCTGCCGCCGTTGAGGAATTCATCCGTGCGCGTCCGACCACCACCTGGGCTACACGCGAAGCAATGGAAGATGTCCATCTCGACGGTGTTCATATCGCCAAAGGCACGGTGCTGCATCTTCTGGTTCACGCCAGTGCGCGCGACCCTGAAATTTGCGAAGACCCTTCCTTTGACATCAAGGCGAAGCGTCGCAAGCACTTTGGCTTTGGCGGCGGTGCACATCATTGCATCGGGCATTTCGTGGCACGCACCGACACGGCCTGTGCGCTCGCGGCGCTGCGCCGGACGTTTCGCACAGTGTCCTACGACGGCACGCCAGAGTGGCTACCCGACAGTGGCAACACGGGCGCACTAAGCCTGCCCATTCGATATGAGGTGGATCATGCGATTTGAAGGGAAATCAGCGCTTGTCACCGGAGGTGCGGGCGGGATTGGCGCGGTTCTTGCCGCAAGCTTGCGCGCCGAAGGCGCGCGCGTGGCGGTAAGTGATCGCGACAGTAGCGGGGTAGAGGCCGATGCGCATCTCGATGGAGATCTGCTCGATGGGGCGTTCAGTGATGCCTTGCCAGGACAGGCCGAGGCGGCGCTTGGTGGTCTCGATATGGTCTTCAACAACGCAGGCGTCATCACCCGCGGCGACATCACCGAGACAAGTGATGCAGACTGGAGCTTGACCATGGGTGTCAATGTCGAGGCGCCGTTTCGCATTTGCCGCGCCGCTGTGCCGATCCTGACTGCGCGCGGGGGTGGCGCAATTGTGAACACGTCGTCCTGCTGGGGCCTGCGCCCCGGGGCCAACCACCCGCTTTATGTCATGAGCAAAGCGGCTGTGGCGTCTCTCACGCAATGCCTGGGCCGGGACCACGCGCATCAGGGCATTCGTGTGAACGCGGTCTGTCCAAATGAAGTCGACACACCCATGTTGCGCACCGGTTTCACGATCCGGGGGTTGGACCCGGAGAAGGCGATTGACGAGCTCAATGCCAGCGTCCCGGTGGGCCATATCGCCAGCCCTCAAGAGATTGTCGATGTGATGCTCTTTCTCGCCTCTGACGACGCGCGCTACATGTGCGGCGCGCTGGTTGAGGTGAATGGCGGGAAACCGGTGACATGAGCCGGTTCGCAGGCAAAACAGCACTTGTCACAGGCGCATCAAGCGGCATGGGCGCGGCAACAGCGCGGCTTCTGGCCGAGGGTGGCGCGCGGGTCTTCTGTGCACAGCGAGGGGCGTCTGTGCACGAAGACATCCGTGCTGACTTTGCCGACTCCAAAGCGCCTGAGATGGTCATTGACCACATCCGAAAGAAGGCTGGAGCGCTCGACATTCTGATCAACAACGCGGGCGTGATGCGCGAGGGCACGGTTGAGGAAACCACAGAAGAGGACTGGCATCTGCAGTTGCAGGTCAATCTCACGGCTCCCTTCCTGCTGACCCGGTACGCGATGCCTTTGTTGAAGTCCGGTAGTGGCGCGATCGTGAATGTGGGCTCAATCGAGGGGTTGGGGAACAACCCCCGCCATCCCGCCTATGGCGCGTCGAAGGCCGGGCTGCACGGGCTCACCCGCGCTGTGGCTGTGGATCACGGGCCAGACGGCGTGCGCTGCAATGCAGTGGCGCCGGGTTGGATTGATACGCCGCTCAATGAGGATTTCATTCAGAGCATGCCTGACCCCAAAGCGTTTCGCGCCGAGATCGGGGGCATTCACCCCATCCGCCGCACGGGCGCACCCGAGGAGGTGGCACAGCTTATCTGCTGGCTGGCGAGCGACGATGCGAGTTTTGTCACCGGTCAGGTCTGGACCATCGATGGGGGCCGTATGGCTCAGCTCAGCTTGCCATGAAGATCACCCAAATGCCCTGCGATCCCGGTGTCACGGGGTGGAACGCAATTTTGCCCGGCGCAGCACCTGCGCAGATGTTGGAGGCTGAAACCACAGCGGATTGGCTTGTGATCGGTGGCGGCTTTGCTGGGTTGTCGGCGGTTCGGCGGCTCAGTCAGTTACACCCCGATGCGCGGATTGTGCTGCTGGAGGCCAAGCGGATTGGCGAGGGTCCTGCCGGGCGCAACTCCGGTTTCATGATCGACCTGCCACATGATCTGGCGTCAGAGGATTACGGCGGGGCGTTGGAAAGAGATATCGCGCAGACCCGGATGAACAGAAGGGCCATCGGTTTTGCTGCTGAGATGGCAGCGGAATATGGGTTGAGCGCAGAGGCATTCACCCAATCTGGCAAGACCAACGCCGCCGCCAGCGCCAAGGGACATCAGCATAATCTCGACTATGCCGCGCACCTGACGCGGATGAGTGAGGCGCATGAAGTGCTTGATGCCGTAGCGATGCGTGATTTGACAGGGTCGGATTACTATCAAAGTGGGCTTTACACGCCGGGAACAGCGATGCTGCAGCCTGTGCTTTTTGTGCGTGGAGTTGCCAGCGCACTGGCCAGCAACCGCATTCAGATCTTTGAAAACACTCCGGTTGTCGCCTTGGAGCGGCAAGGCGATTGGGTCGCAAAAACCCCCAAAGGCCATATCACCGCGCCCAAGGTCATCCTGGCGGTCAACGGCCATGCCAACAGCTTTGGCCATTTCAAGGGGCGGCTTTTGCATGTGTTCCTCTACGGCTCCATGACCCGCGCTCTGACGGAGGCGGAGAGCACGCGATTGGGCGGGGCGGCGCAGTGGGGTCTTACACCAGCCGACCCGATGGGCAGCACGGTGCGCAAGATCAATGGGACAGGTGGCACGCGGATCATCATGCGCAACCGGGTGACCTATGATCCCAGCCTTAAGGTGTCAGAGGCCCGCGTGGCCGCGATGGGCCGCACGCATGACCGGTCCTTCGCCGCGCGCTTTCCTATGCTTGAGGGCGTCGAGATGGAACACCGCTGGGGCGGGCGTCTCTGCCTGAGTTGGAACGGGGCGCCCGCCTTGGGGGAAGTGGAGAAGGGGCTTTATGCCGCCTGCTGCCAGAATGGGCTGGGCCTAGCCCGGGGGACGCTGCACGGGATGGCGATGGCGGAGATGGCCTCGGGCGTTGAGAGTGAGACTGTGAAGGAAGTGATGGGGCAGGGGGAACCCTCTCGCCTGCCGCCCTTGCCGTTTACCTATCTCGGAGCGACCGCGACGATGAAATGGGGCGAGTGGAAGGCCGGGCGGGAGTTGTGAAGGGGGAGGTGGGATGAAATCCCACCCTACATTTGTGCTAGGGCGGGGTTTCACCCCGCTAATATGCCGAAAAAGTCAGGGTGAACCCGGCCTACCGCTGTTCCTCTCACCCAAGGCGCGGGTTGGGATCCAAAATGCAAAAGCTTAAACCCTAACAAGGGCTTAAAGCGTTTCGCGCGCGAAACATTTCAACGCCGTAGGGTGGGATTTCATCCCACCATCCTTACCCTCATCCCCGCGCTAAATCCGTCAAAATCGGACAATCCGGCCGCGCATCCCCCGCGCAGCTTTGAACCAATGTGCGCAATGTGTCCCGCATCGCCTCCAGTTGTGCAATCTTCTCACCAATTTGGCTGAGATGCTCCTCGGCCACCGCTTTTACATCCGCACTGGCGCGGCTGTCGTCTTCATAGAGCGCCAGCAGGGTGCGGCAGTCCTCGATGGAAAATCCCAGAGCGCGGGCGCGGCCCAGAAAGGCCAGCTTGTGGATATCGGTCTCCTGAAACACCCGGTAGCCATTGGCGCTGCGGCCCGGGCGGACGAGGCCGATATCCTCGTAATAGCGGATTGTCTTGGCAGGCAGACCGGTTTGTGCGGAGACGTCCTTGATGTTCATGGCGTGCCTCCAATCTCAACCGGGCGCACATTCCGCAGGCGCAGCGCGTTGCTGACCACGAACACCGAACTGAGCGCCATAGCCCCTGCGGCCAGCATCGGCGACAAAAGCTGCCCTGTTAGCGGATAGAGCACACCTGCGGCCACCGGGATCAAAGCGGCATTGTAAGCAAACGCCCAAAAGAGGTTTTGCCGGATGTTGCCCAGTGTCTTGCGTGAGAGCCGCAGCGCGTTGAGCACGCCCATCGGATCGCCGGACATCAGCACGGTGTCGGCGGCTTCAATGGCCACATCGGTGCCGGTGCCCATGGCGATGCCGATATCGGCCTCGGCCAGTGCAGGCGCGTCGTTGATCCCGTCGCCGACAAAGGCCACCTTGCCGTGGCGTGTCCTAAGGGCTTGCAGCGCCTTGAGCTTGTCTTCGGGCAACACCTCCGCCTCGACATGGTCGATGCCCAGTTGTTTCGCTATGGCCGCCCCGGTGGCGCGGCTGTCGCCGGTGATCAATGCGGTCGTGATGCCCGCGGCATGTAGTGCGTCTATCGCAGCTTTGGCATTGGTTTTGAGCGGATCCGAGACACCGATGAGGGTGGCGAGTTGTCCATCAATGGCGGCGAAGACGGGGGTTTCACCACGCGCGCCGAGTGTTCTCAGATCGCCCTCCAAAGCGTCGGTTGAAATCCCTTCGCGCTGCATTAAACGCGCGGCTCCCACTAGCACGGTGTGGCCTTCTACCTCTGCCTGCATTCCAAAACCGGGCAGAGCGGTGGAGTGTTCTACCGTGGGAATTTGCAGGCCTTCCTCGGCTGCCGCCGCTTCGATTGCGCGGGCGATGGGGTGCTCTGATTGTGCTTCGACAGCGGCAATCAGGCGCAAGGTTTGTGCGCGCTCAAACTCCGATGCAAGGCTGAGATGCGTCAGGCTCGGTTTGCCTTGGGTCAGCGTGCCAGTTTTGTCAAAGGCCACCACACACACCTCGGCCAATCGTTGCAGCGCATCGCCTTTGCGAAAGAGCACGCCAAGGTCAGCGGCGCGGCCGGTGCCGACCATGATCGACGTGGGCGTGGCCAGCCCCATGGCGCAGGGGCAGGCGATGATCAGGACCGAGACCCCGGCGACCAAAGCAAGACCAAGGGCAGGGTCAGGGCCAAAGATCAGCCAGCCAGCAACGGCCAGCGCTGCAATAGTCATCACGATGGGCACAAAGATGCGCACCACGCGGTCGGCCAGCGCCTGGATCGGCAGCTTCGCGCCTTGCGCGGCTTCGACCAGCGCGATGATGCGCGCGAGCATGGTGTCTTCGCCAACACCCGTGGCGCGGAAGGTCAGAGGCCCGTCGCCATTGACTGTGCCGCCAATCACCGTGTCGCCTGTGGTTTTGGAAACCGGCACCGGCTCGCCTGAGATCATAGATTCATCAACAAAAGACGCGCCGGACAAGACTTCGCCGTCCACGGCAAAGCTTTCACCGGGGCGGACATGCAGGATGTCGCCCTGCACGACCTCAGAAATGGGAATGTCACGGGGTGTGCCATCGCGTTCCACCCGGGCTGTCTTAGGCTGTAATCCGATCAGGCGCTTGATTGCGACGCCGGTTTGCCCGCGCGCCCGCGCCTCCAGCCAGCGGCCCAAAAGGATAAGCGTGACGATAACGGCCGCGGCCTCAAAATAAACCGCGCGCGTGCCTTCGGGAAGAAGCGCAGGCGCAAAGAGCGCCAAGGTGGAATAGCCCCATGCGGCAGAAGTGCCCAGCGCCACAAGGCTGTTCATCTCAGGCGCGCCGCGCAGAAGAGCAGGAATGCCGATGGTGAAAAACCCCCGTCCGGGCCAGAGGAGAACGAGCGTGGTTAGGGCGAACTGCACCGTCCAAATTTGTGTAGTGCCGAACGTGCCGTGCAGCCAGTGATGAAACACAGGGACAAGATGTCCACCCATTTCCATTGCAAACACTGGCAAAGTCATCGCCGCAGCGATCATCGTCATACGACGGGTATGGGTGATCTCTTCTGCCTGCCGGTCCGAGAGGTCTGCGTTCGTGTCTTCACCAACGGGCTCGGCTGGGAACCCTTCATCCGTGACGGCATGGGCCAGGGTTTGCGGCTGGGTTGTTCCCTCAAGATAGGTCACATCCGCACTGCGCGTTGCGAGGTTGACATTGGCCGAAACAACGCCTGGCGATTGCATCAGGCGGTCCTCGATCCGCCGGGTGCAAGAGGCGCAATGCATAGTTGGGATCGACAAGGCCACCTGCGCCTGGCGCGCTGGGTAGCCTGCTGATTTCAGAGCTTCTGTGATGTCGCTGAGCGCGGCTTTTCTTGGGTCGATTTGCGCAGACCGCGTGGCGAAATTCACATGCGCATCCGCAAGCCCTGGCACGGCCTGCAAGGCACGCTCTGCCCGCCCTGCGCATCCGGCGCAGGTCATTCCGTCAATTTCGATGCGAAGCGTGGTCATTGTGTGATCCTCAAGTGGTCACACTGTAAATAAAGGTTCCAGTGACTAGAAGGTCAAGAGGTGGTGTTCAGGACCGGGACCGCAATTTGAACACGCCTGTGCCCTCAACAATCAGTGTGCCGGTGTCATCACGCACCGTGCCGCGTGCGAAAAACGTGGATTTTCCACCCCCGTCACATGCGCCTCGGCAATCAGGTAGTTGCCCGAGGCGCGGCTGAGGTAGTTGACCGTCATCGACAGGGTCAGCGCGTTTTGCCTGACCTCCGCATCGCCCGTGTAGCACCCGGCAAATCCCATCGCGGTGTCGAGCATCGCCGCATACACC
Organism: Roseovarius sp. S88; assembly: GCF_037023735.1. Lineage (GTDB taxonomy): Bacteria > Pseudomonadota > Alphaproteobacteria > Rhodobacterales > Rhodobacteraceae > Roseovarius > Roseovarius phycicola. Next base: position 814,996 of record NZ_CP146069.1, read on the forward strand.
CCGCCATGCGGCAGGCCCTGTCTGTTCATCAGATGGTCGGCCAAAGGCGCCTCGACCCGAGCAAACCCCTCTGTCCAGTCGGTCAACTCAAATCCCAATGTCTGGGACAAAGGCGATGGGGTTTCCCGCAGAGCGGGATCAATCTTGTCGCTCATGTCTGCGCCGCCTCCAGCCCGGCACGGGCAAATTTCGGCACGTAAGCCCCAAGTTGCAACCCGCGTTCGGGATCTGACGCGTTGCCATCAAGGGCGCGTTTTTTCACACCCTGCAGGATGGCGGCCATGCGAAAGAAGCAGAACGCGAGGTAGAAGTTAAAATCGGCGATGCCAGACAGGCCCCGGCGTGTGCAATAGTCCTCGATGAATTCTGCATCCGAAGGCAAACCAAGTGCGGCGCGATCCACGCCTTGCAAGCCACGGCCCTCCTTGCTGGCGGGCATGGACCACTGCATGATCACACCCGCAAGATCGGCATAGGGGTGGCCGAGCGTGGACAGTTCCCAATCCAGAACGGCGCGTATTTTGGGCGCATCAGGCGCGATCAGAAGATTGTCCAGCCGGTAGTCGCCATGCACCAAACTGCGCTGTCCGTCGTCGGCCGGCATGTTCGCCTCAAGCCATTGGATCAGCGCATCCATATCGGCAATCGCTTCGGTTTGTGTGGCGCGATATTGTTTTGTCCACCGATCGGTTTGCCGGGCGCAGTAGTGCCCTGGCGGGCCGTAATCGGCCAAGCCTACCGCGTTGATATCCACGGCGTGGATGGCGGCGAGCACGCGGTTCATGTCGTCCATGATGGTCCAGCGGTGTGCGGGGGTGAGGTCCGGCATGCTGGGTTGGTCAAACACGCGGGCCTCAATATGGTCCATGATGTAGAACTCGGACCCGATGACGGTGTCATCGGCGCAATAGGCCAACATCTTTGCCACGGGAACTTCCGCGCCCGCCAGAGCCTTTTGCACGCGAAACTCCCGGTCGACCGCATGGGCGGATTTTAACAGAACGCCGGTTGGTTTGCGGCGCAGCACGTAAGTGCGCGGGGGCGTTTTCAGCAGATAGGTGGGATTGGATTGTCCACCTGAAAACTTGGTGGCCGAGAGCGTCCCTTGAAACCCGGGAACATGGCTACGGGCCCAGCCCGCGACGGCCTTTGTGTCAAGCTCAAGGTTCATACGTCGCGCTCATCTGGCAGCACGTAGTCGGCAAACTGTGCCCGCAAGGTCAGCTTGGACACCTTGCCGGTGGCGGTCAGGGGCAGCGCCTCGACAAAAAGGATGTCATCGGGCAACTGCCAGCGGGCAAACTCAGGTGTCAAATGTGCGTGGATCTCCTCAAGGCTAACCTGCGCTGCGCCTTCAGGCACCACGACCAGCACCGGGCGTTCGTCCCATTTGGCGTGGGGGATGGCAATTACTGCACAGGCTGCAATGCCAGGATGCGACACGGCGGCGTTTTCAAGATCAATCGAGCTGATCCATTCGCCGCCCGATTTGACCAGGTCCTTGGCCCGGTCACGCACGATAAGACGCCCGTTGGCATCAAGCGTCGAGACATCGCCGGTGCCAAACCACCCATCGCTGTCCATCGCCGCTCGTGTGGCATCCTCGTTCTCGAAATACCCCGAGATGATCGTGTTGCCACGCACGAAAAGCTCGCCAGCTATCTGCCCATCATGGGGCAGGGGCGTGCCGTCTTCATCGACAATTTTGAAGTCCACACCAAAGAGCCTGCGACCTGCGCCCACCTTGGCATCTACCTGTTCGTCAAACGGCGCATCTTGCAAGCCCCTGGGTAAAATGCCGCGTGTGCCGATGGGGCTCATCTCGGTCATGCCCCAGGCTTGATTGACGTTAACGCCCATCTCTTCATAGGCGGCAATCATCGACCGTGGCGCAGCAGAGCCACCGACCACAAGATCGGCAAAGCCCATTGGCAGACGGCCTTGGGTCTGAATTTCCTGCAAAAGCCCGGCCCAGACTGTGGGGACACCCCAGGCCGAGAAAACCTGTTCGGCATCCATCAGTCGGAACAGGCTGGCTCCATCAAGCTTTGATCCGGGCATGACCATCGTCATGCCCACAAGTGGCGCGGTATAGGGCATGCCCCAGGCATTGACGTGAAAGAGCGGGACGACCGGCAGAACCGACTTGCCGTTGGACAGGCTTTGCGGATGGCCCGCGACCACCATCAGCGCGTGCAGCACCGTAGAGCGATGTGAGTATAGCGCCCCTTTGGGATTGCCAGTGGTCCCGGAAGTATAGCACAGCCCGGCGGCTGTTTCTTCGGGGAAGACAGGCCAGTCAAATGTTGGAGGTTCCACCGCGAGAAGGTCTTCGTAGCTGAGCACGTCAAGTGATGTGTCCGGCATGTGCGCCGGGTCCGTCAAAACGATGAAAACAATGTCTTGGGGTAGCTGCGCCTTGGCAGCCTCCAGAACCGGTAGAAGGCTTGGATCAACGCAGATCACTTTGTCCTCAGCGTGGGTAATGATGAAGCAAAGCTGTTCTTGCGACAGGCGCGGATTGATCGTGTGGCAGACCGCGCCGATGCCTGAGACGCCGTAATAAAGCTCAAAATGGCGATATCCGTTCCAGGCCAATGTTGCCACGCGGTCACCCATGCCAACACCAAGTCTTTGAAGAGCATGGGCCAGTTGCGACACGCGGTCCAGAACCTGCGGGTACAAGCCACGGTGCACATCGCCCTCTTCGCGCACCGACACGATGCCCTGATCCGGGAACGCCTCGGCGGCATAGGTCAGGATGTCGATGATCCGAAGCGGATGATGCTGCATCAAGCCTTGCATGATCGCGGTGCCTTTTGCGGTGGTCGGGAGCAATTCGTGGCACGAATGGGGGCTACGATCAATCCGGGTGGTTGACCTGAGCGCTCAAAGACCGCAAGAGCAGAGCAGCTAAGGGAGCCTGCCACATGCCATTTGACCGTTCGCTGAAAATCGCACCTTCAATCCTGTCTGCGGATTTTGCCAATTTCGGCGCAGAGATCCGCGCGATTGAGGATCAGGGCGCGGATTGGGTGCATGTGGATGTGATGGACGGGCATTTCGTGCCGAACCTGACTTTTGGTCCTCCTGCGGTGACGGCGTTTCGCCCGCATGTGAACACTTTCATGGATGTGCATCTGATGATTGCACCCGTGGACCCTTACATCGAAGCCTATGCCGAGGCAGGGGCGGATATGATCACCGCTCATGTTGAGGCTGGGCCGCATATTCATCGTACTTTGCAGGCGATCAAGGCTACGGGTAAAATGGCCGGTGTCAGCCTCAACCCCGGTACGCCTTTGGAGAGCATAGAGCACGTGCTCGACCTGGTGGACATGGTGCTTATCATGACGGTGAACCCAGGTTTCGGTGGGCAGAAGTTCATCCATTCAGGAGTCGAGAAAACCCGCCGTCTGCGCGAGATGATTGGCGACCGGCATATCCATATTCAAATTGACGGCGGAGTGACGCCAGAGACCGCACCCTTGGTGCATGAGGCCGGGGCCGATGTGCTGGTTGCCGGGTCGGCGGTGTTCAAAGGCGGCTCGGTGGATAAGCCAGAGGTCTACGGCGCCAATATGGCGGCCATCCGAGATGCCTGCGGGGGATGACCAAGGCGGTCATTTTTGATCTTGATGGCACGCTGATTGACAGTGCGCCGGATATCCATGCGGCGGCCAACAGGGTAATGATGCGCAGGGGTATTGCGTCGTTCTCTTTGGAAGAGGCACGCAGCTTTGTGGGGCATGGGGCTTTGGTGTTCATCGAGCGGTGTCTGGCCGCACGGGGGCGCGAAGCGGAAACCGCATTGCGCGATCAGCTGCTGAGTGATTTTCTCGCCCTCTATGAAAGCGCGGTGCACTTGACCAAGCTCTACCCTGGCGTTGCCACCTGCCTCGATACGCTCACAAAAGACGCGTGGCCCTTAGCCATCTGCACCAACAAGCCTGAAGGCCCAACGCAGGTGGTGTTGTCGCATTTGGGTATTCAACAGCAGTTTGGTGTCATCATTGGCGGTGACACCACGCTTAAACGAAAGCCAGATCCGCTGCCTCTGCTTGAAACGATTGCGCGAATGAAAGCCGCGCAGGTGGTCTTTGTGGGCGATAGCGAGGTGGATGCGGAGACGGCCCAGCGTGCTGGTGTGCCGTTTGCGCTTTATACCGAAGGCTACAGAGAAACGCCGGTGGACCGACTCCACCATGATGCTGCTTTTGACGACTTCGCAGCGCTTCCTGAGATTATAAAACGGCTTTTAACGTAAGCATTGCTTCCCCTTTGAGACACCGCGGTGTTAGGCTGATTTGACGCTGAAAGGGACGGGTATGAGCACTTCTGAGAAACTCAAGAAAGAAGTCGCGGCGCGGCGCGATGACTTGATCGCGCTGACACAAGACCTCATTCGCATTCCCACGCTGAACCCGCCCGGCACCAACTACCGCGAGATTTGCGACTATCTGGATCACCGGCTTTTGCGTGCTGGGTTCCATACCGAACTCATCCGCGCAGAAGGCGCGATTGGCGACAGCGATGCGCATCCGCGCTGGAACATCGTGGCGCGGCGCGAGGGCAAGACGCCTGGACAGTGCGTGCACTTCAACAGCCATATTGATGTGGTCGAAGTGGGCCATGGCTGGACCACTGATCCCTTTGGCGGTGAGGTGAAAGACGGCAAGATCTATGGGCGCGGGGCCTGTGATATGAAAGGCGGTCTGGCCGCCAGCATTGTTGCCGCCGAGGCCTTTATAGATGTCTGCCCGGACTACGCCGGGGCAATAGAAATCAGCGGCACAGCAGATGAGGAATCCGGTGGGTTTGGCGGCGTCGCCTATCTGGCAGAAAAGGGGTATTTTAGCCCAGAACGTGTGCAGCATGTGATCATCCCGGAGCCATTGAACAAGGATCGCATTTGCCTTGGCCATCGTGGCGTCTGGTGGGCCGAGATTGAGACCAAGGGCGAGATCGCACATGGCTCAATGCCGTTTCTTGGCGATTGTGCGGTGCGGCATATGGGGGCCGTGGTGGCGGAGATGGAAGAAAGCCTTTTCCCAGCTTTGGCACAGAAACGCACCGATATGCCGGTGGTGCCGGAAGGGGCGAAGCAATCCACGCTCAACATCAATTCGATCCATGGTGGTGAGCCGGAACAGGAAGAAGATTACACCGGCCTGCCAAGCGCCTGCGTGCCAGATCGCTGTCGCATGGTGATCGACCGCCGGTTTTTGATTGAAGAAGACATAGGCGAGGTTGAGCAGGAAGTGCGCGATGTGCTGGAACGTGTGCGCGAGGCGCGGCCTGGATTTGAGTATGACATTCACGGCATTCACAGTGTCGAACCCACAATGACCAAGCGTGATGCGCCCGTTGTGGGGGCCGTGGCCGAGGCGGTGCGCGATGTTTTTGGCCGCGAGGCGGATTATGTGGTCAGCCCGGGCACCTATGATCAGAAACATATCGACCGCATTGGCCGGTTGAAAAACTGTATTGCTTATGGCCCCGGCGTTCTTGATCTGGCGCATAAGCCCGATGAGTATGTGGGCATCGACGATATGGTGGAAAGCGCGCAGGTGATGGCGCTGGCGCTGCAGGATTTGCTGAGTGCGTAAGGTCAGGCGCTGAATTGGGTATTTTTGACAAGAAAGAAGCCAGATCAGACCGCGATATTGTCGATGAGGCGCACCCCTGCAAGATAGGCAGCAGCAAAGAGGCGCGCGGGCTGTGTCGTGTCGGTGACCAGCGTCAGATCGCTCTGGGCGCGCAGATCGATATAGTCAATCTCGGTGAAACCGGTTTTCAATAGCCGATCCTTGGCCTGATCCTGCAAAGTGGCAAAGGGGTGTCCGGCCTTGAGGCCCTCGGCGATGCCTTCAAGCTCTTCAAAAAGACGTGGGGCTAGAGTGCGGGCGCGGTCACTGAGCAGCAGGTTCCGGGAGCTCAGAGCAAGCCCGTCGATGTCGCGGATTGTCGGACAGCCATGCACAGTGATCGGCAGATCAAGGTCAGCGGCCATGCGGCGCACGACGAGGAGCTGTTGAAAATCTTTTTGGCCGAAAAAAGCATCTGTGGCGGCGGTCTGGGTGAAAAGCTTGGTCACAACTGTGGCCACCCCGTCAAAGTGACCGGGGCGGTAGGCTCCGTCCATCACATCCGTGAGACCCGCCACGGAAACTGTCGTCGCAAATCCGTCCGGATACATCTGATCACCATCCGGCACCCAGAGCGCATCCACCTTAAAACGTTCAAGCTTGCGCGCGTCATCTTCCTCGGTGCGCGGATAATTCTTGAGGTCGTCGGGATTGTTGAATTGCTTGGGGTTCACAAAGATCGTGACAATCACCCGGTCACAGGCCTTCTTTGCCGCTGCCACAAGCGACAGGTGACCGTCATGCAAAGCTCCCATCGTCGGCACGACACCTACGGTTTCACCGGCCATATGCCAGTCACGCGTGACCGCCCGAAGGCTCGGCAGGTCGCGCAAAATCGGCGCTGTCATTTGGCTTTGCCTTTGGCCGGGGCCGTGTCCGCGAAAATGTGTTCTTCGGCCGGGAAAGCACGGGTGCGGACCTCATCGGCATAGGCGGCAATGGCTTTCTCCGCATCCTCGCCCAGATGGGCATAGCGTTTGACGAATTTTGGTTTGAACCGGGTGAAGAGGCCCAACATGTCGTAATGGACCAGGATCTGTCCGTCGCATCCGGCGGAAGCCCCTATGCCGATAGTCGGGATGGGAATTTCGGCGGTCACTCTATCCGAAAGTGATGCAGGCAGTTTCTCTAAAACCACAGCAAAGGCCCCAGCCTCGGCCACGGCGCGTGCATCGGCCAGCACCTGTTCAGCGCCGTCGTCGCGGCCCTGCACTTTGTAGCCGCCAAGCGTGTTGATGGACTGTGGTGTCAGGCCGATATGCGCCATCACCGGCACACCGCGGTTCACCAGAAAGCGGATCGTTTCGGCCATGGCCACGCCGCCCTCCAGCTTGACCGCGCCGGCACCCGTTTCAGCCATCAGACGGGCAGCATTGCCAAACGCCTGAGCCGGGCTTTCTTCATAAGATCCAAATGGCATGTCCACGACCATCATCGCAGTCTTGAGACCCCGTGCCACCGCCTGACCGTGCAGGATCATCATCTCCATCGTCACGCCCAGTGTGCTTGGCAAGCCGTGCAGCACCATGCCAACACTGTCGCCAACAAGGACAAAGTCGCAATGGGCATCCATCAGTTCAGCCATAGGCGTGGTGTAGGCTGTCAAGGACACTATAGGTGTGCCGCCTTTCATCGCACGAATATCATCCGGCATAGGGGCGGATTTTCGGGCTGTGGCGCTCATGGAAACCCTCGTGACGCAATCAAATGACGCTACTGGCTTAGCAGCAATGCCCGGGTAAATCCACTGCGATGCAAGGACGCAATACGTTGATCGGGAAGGGTACTTTATTAAAGTGCCACGCGAGAGGTGTATCAGATCAGCACATGTGCTCACGCATTTGTGCCCTAGTGTTGTCTGTAAAGTCGATCTATCGGAGCTCCGGCTCCTTTCCAATCACACCAAAACCGCTACGGTGAGGCAGGCGGGCGTGTGTCCGTTCATCGAACAGGAGCTTTTCTTGCGAGTTATTTCTCTTTTGACCTGGCTTGTGTTGACCCTGGTCGCACCGGCACATGCCCAATCGCCCGAGATTACGGCGAACCGAAGTGACGTCATCCGTCTCTTGGGTGAGATACCGGACTTCGCGCTCATTCGTCGAGAATATGAGGCTCTTGGATATTCCGGTGAAAAGCTTGATCTCGCGGTCGAACAAGCGGGTCTGCTCTATCGCGACCCGGTTCTTGCAGGATATCTCGCTGATCAACTGATCGCCGCCTATCAATCACCGGAGAGCGTGAATCGCAACTCAGGCGGTTTGGTCATAGGCCTAATACGGCGTGGCTTGGGGCATCTGAATACGCGGGAGCTTCGATACTATTATCGCGTCGAGCAGATCATGTTGCAATCTCTGCCGGAACGCACATGCGGTCGTGCGGTGCGGGATCAGTTGTCTCCCGAAAAATTTTCAGAGCTCGTCACTCGTTTGGCCGCTGGATTCACAGTCGAGTCGTTGCGCGAGTATTACCGTATTCAGGCCAAGGCCGCCCGTTTTGGCGTCACGCACAAACCTGTACTTCTAAGTGTAGCCAAAAGCATCGAGATTGAAGATCGGGTCAACGGGCGTTTGGCGGAGAAGATTGAACGGTCCGAAAACTCCCGTGCGCTTCTGAATGCCATTGGCAATCTGGAGCGTGCCCGAAACAAGCAGGCGTGTCAGATCGGGCGGCTGTTCATGGAGGCGGTCATGGAGTTGAAAGGACGTGAGTTGCGGGAGACGCTGATTTACATGAGCTTGCCGTGACAGCCGCTTTGAAGGTCGACAATCGCACTGCCAGGCGAGTGTGGTTGCATGCCAATGATTTGGCCGAAAACCCAAGTGGACCAGTCGATGTCATGAGGACCATACGTCGCCTGGGGTTCCTGCAGATCGACACGATCCGAAATGTCACGCGCGCGCATCACCACATCTTGTGGTCGCGTAACCGCAATTATCGCGAAAAACTGCTTTGGCCACTGCTGCGCAAACGTCAGTTGTTCGAACACTTCACCCATGACGCGTCGCTAATACCGATAGAAGTGTTGCCCTTCTGGCAGCGTCAATTCCGCCGCCTCGGGGCCAGGGTTGCCAACAGCGATTGGTACCAATCCGGGCTGGGGCAGGATGAGGTTCGTCGTATTCGCGACCGTATCGCGCAAGAAGGGCCGCTCTCGACCCACGCCTTTGATACCAAGGCTGAAAGCCGGGAAATGTGGGCGCGCCCACCTCATAAAAAGGCGCTGGATCAGATGTGGTATGCCGGAGAACTGGCGACGTGCCACCGCGAGAATTTCGTGAAGTTCTATGACCTTGGAGAACGGGTGTTCCCACCGGACTTGTGTCATTGTCCGGGGAGGACATGTCCGGCGCTTGGCTGTGTGATCAGGCTTTGGACCGGCTCGGTATGGCAACAACGGGCGAGATACAGCGATTTTGGGATGTCATGGACGCGCGCGAGGCCAAACGATGGACCGAGCAACGCAAGCTTGTGCCATTAGAGGTGCAAGGCGCTGATGGTAGCTGGCGCGCCATGTGGGGGGCGGACGATATCGAAAACCGTTTGGTCGAGGCCGAGGCCGTGTCCTCGCATCTGCGTCTACTCAACCCTTTTGACCCCGCCATCCGCGATCGCAACCGGTTGGAGCGGTTCTTTGGCTTTGACTACCGCAACGAGATGTTCGTGCCAAAGGACAAGCGGCGTTGGGGCTACTATGTGTATCCGCTGCTGGAAGGTGAGCGTTTCATAGGGCGTTTGGAGCTGAAGGCGAACCGTGATCAAGGCTGGATGCGCGTGACCGGGTTTTGGCCTGAACCACGCGTCAAGTGGACAGCGTCACGGATCAACAAACTTGAACGGGAACTGTCGCGATTTGCGCGACTGGCCGGTATCTCGGATGTGGATTGGGAAGTGCCGCGCCCGGAGTGATCTACTCGTTGCCTTGCGCGCGCTCTAAATCCGGGGCGTCAGCCTTGGTCAGAGCAATCGCCTGATCCGCGGTAATCGCTGTGCAGAATTCGCCGTGGAGCGACGCGACTGCCATGGCGTGCACCAGATCCGGATTATAATCCGTGCCGTCTGGCCCCACGCGGTTCGTTGTGGCGCAGGCATCAGGCACTAAATAGGTGTCATACCCCATGTTGCCGGACATTCGCGTCGTGGTTTCGACGCAGAAATTGGTGAAAAACCCGACGATCACCAGACGTGTCACGCCAAGCTGGCGCATGCGCAACTCAAGGTTAGTGCCAACAAATCCTGAGTTCACGTCCTTTTGGATGACGATGTCGCTATCGCGCGGCTCAAACCCATCTATCATCTCGCCTGTTGGCAAAGAGAGTTTCAAAGGCGAAGCCGCCTCGCGCGAGTCGTGCTGCGTGAACATCACCGGCAGGCCCGCTGTGCGCCAGGTCTCCAGCAGCCGTGCCATTTCAGCCTCAGCATCTGGATTGTTGCGTCGCCCTGTTGGGCCGCCCCAATGGGTCAGAACATTGACGCCTTTTTGCACGTCAATAAGCAATAGAGCGGTTTCGGAACCAAACTTCGGAATCATCGGTCACTCCTTTTGATGGATAAGACAAGACCTTGTGGTTGTTGACTGGCGCGTCCGCGACAAAGGCTTTACCAAGAACGGCAGGACAAGGGAGGTGCATGATGCGACTGGAGGGCAAAACAGCGATAGTAACCGGCGGTGCCAGCGGATTTGGCGAAGGCATCGTGCGCAAATTTTTGGCCGAAGGTGCGCAGGTCATGATTGCCGATATCAATGCACCTGCGGCGATGGCCCTGGCGTCGGATTTGGGTGTATCGGCCTGCCCTGTGGATGTCTCTGACGGGGCCAGCATGCAGGCCTTGGCGCAGGCTGCGGAAAAGACTTTTGGCATGCCCGATATTATCGTCAACAACGCCGGTATCACGCATCTGCCGCAAGCGGCCGAGTATGTCACCGAAGAAGATTTTGACAGGGTATTCGCAGTCAATTGCAAGTCCGTTTATCTGGCCGCACGCACCTTTGTCCCCGCAATGAAAGAGCGCGGCTCTGGCGCAATACTCAACGTCGCTTCAACGGCTGGAGTCAGTCCTCGTCCCAAGCTGAACTGGTACAATGCCTCAAAGGGTTGGATGATCACCGCCACGCGCGCATTGGCTGTTGAACTCGCACCGTCGGGTATACGCGTGAACGCGCTCAATCCCGTGGCCGGGGAAACGCCGCTGCTGGCGAGTTTCATGGGGGAAGACACGCCCGAGATGCGTGAAAAGTTCCTGTCGACCATTCCTCTGGGTCGTTTTTCCACGCCGCAGGACATGGGTAACGCGGCTGCCTTTTTGTGCAGTGATGAGGCCAGCATGATTACTGGTGTCTGTATGGAGGTGGATGGCGGACGGTGTATTTGATAACTTGAGTTCATAAAGGTTTCGATCAAAAACGGTGCTTTTGGACCTGCGAGGTTCAAATTTATGTGCAGATCGTTCGTGAGACTGTACATACGCAGCAGTTAGTTTAGGTAAATTTCATGCTCGATTTGCTTAGTGATATCCTCACGAACCTGTCCATGCGCGGCACCTTGTACTTCCGCACATCCTTCACCAAACCTTGGGGTGTGGCTGTGCCAGCCTACGAAAACGTTGCGCGGTTCCATTTTGCGCATCGTGGCCAATGTCTGGTTGCGGTGGAGGGTACGGATGCGCCAGTTTCAATGGCCCAGGGCGATCTGGTCATCATCCCGCATGGTGCGGCCCATGACCTGTATTGCGGCCATATACCTGAACGAACGATTATGCCGCTTGATGCCGTGCTCGAAAAATCCGGCTATGACGGCTCCGGTGTCCTTGTCTATGGCGGGGGTGAACCCCATAGCGAGACGCAGTTGATCTGCGGACATTTTTCTTTTATGCCAAACACCCGGCACATTTTACTGGAACGCCTGCCGCCGTACATCCACATCCGAAATTACGGTGAGAGCGCTGGAAAGTGGATGGAAGCGACGCTGCGATTGATCGGTGAAGAAGCTGGCGGTACGCGCATGGGCGGTGATCTCATCGCGCTAAAAATGTCAGAAGTCATTCTCGCGCAGGCGGTGCGCAGCTTCATGGAAAGCGATGAGGCAGTGAACTGGGGTTTGGGCGCGTTTTCTGATGCCAATTTGCGCCGCGCTCTGGATGCATTTCACAAATCTCCGACCGAAGCATGGACGGTCGCGTCTCTGGCGCAGACTGCGGGCATGTCGCGCACAAGTTTTGCCGTCGCATTCCAAAAATGTATGGACATGACGCCGATGGAATATGTGACAGGCTGGCGGTTGGAAATCGCGAAAAAGCAATTGGCAGACCCGGCTAAATCACTCAGCGACGTAGCTGCGTGCGCGGGCTATGCGTCAGACTCTGCATTTTCGCGTGCGTTCAAGAAGGCAACAGGTCTTACGCCTGCAGGTTTCAAGAAAAGTAATTTTGCATAACGTTCTGAATCTTGAACGTTCTGCACATTATTTTGAATTTTTGCGCATAGATTGAAGGCTTCGTCCTGCTTATTTCGTTTCCATCGGTGCTTTGCCACCCATCTAACAAGAGGAAATGAAAACCATGCTTCCGCGTTTCATCACGAAATCCATTCACGCGTATCTCGACTATCCCGTGGCACTTGGCCTGCTGGCCATGCCATTTCTGTTTGGACTGGGTGAGATCAACATCCTGGCCTTCTGGCTGTCTGTAGTGACGGGTGGTGCCGCCCTGTTGCTGACGGTTCTGACCGATCATCATCTGGGCCTCATCCGGGTTCTGCCCTATAGCCTGCACCTTGCCGTTGATGGCGCTGTCGGCGTTGTTTTTGCCGCAGCTCCTTTTGCACTGGGCTTTGTAGGGATCGAGTTCTGGTATTACCTAGTCTTGGGACTGACCGTGTTGCTGGTTGTCGGACTGCACAAACCAGAAGACAGCTCTGCGATGGCCTGAATATCACCACGCCACCACTCACAGAAAAGGTCGCAGCTTTGCTGTGGCCTTTTTTACGTGTGTTTAGCAGGTCTTGTAAAATGCAGATCGTACAGAAAATAATACCTTAAGTACATGAAAATAATTGATATATTGCGTAGCTTCTCAAGTTTCTTAGGTGGGTGTGTACGGAAGGGAATTTCAATTTTGCCTTCCAGTCACGCACAACAAAAGGAAAACACCATGTTCAAGAAACTCGCACTGACATCCGCATTAATGGCTGGCATCGTCCTGGGGGCTCCGGCCGCCTTTGCCGCAGATGAATACAACGTCTCAAACGGTCTGACCGCCGCAAATGCGCCGCTTGGCTTGCACGGCGTGGATCCCGTAGAACTCCTTATTACGGAAAACCCGGTTGAAGGCACAGCGGCGCACGCGTCGGTCCATGACGGCGTTGCGTACTACTTCACCAACGCCGAGAACAAGAAGGCGTTTGAGTCAAATCCCGAGGCCTATCTGCCGCAAAATGGTGGATTTTGTACATTCGGCGTTTCGGTCGGCAAGAAGTTCGACGGCGACCCCGAGTATCACGCTGTGATTGACGGCAAACTCTATGTGTTCCTGAACCGCGAGATCTTTGACGCGTTCAACCAAGACCGCGCTGGCACCATCTCGAAAGCATACACAAACTGGAAAGACATCCGCAGCACCGCAGTCAGCGATCTGTGAGGCATTCCCATCCAATCGGCGGGGGCGGCGGCTACTGCCGCCCTGCGCTTTTCAAGGTCCCATGCTGCGACCACAATCCAACCTGTTGAGTTTGTCTCGAGGCTCAAACACTCTGTTCATTTCCGCTTCAAACCAGTATCCGGTGAGCAAGGCAAAAGAACATGAGGGCGCAGCCCATGAAAAAAGCACTCATCACCGGCGTCACCGGTCAGGACGGGGCATATCTTTCGGAGTATCTGCTCGCTCAGGGATACGAGGTGCATGGCATCAAGCGGCGCACGTCGCTGTTCAACACGGCCCGCATCGACCATCTCTTTGAGGGGGAGCCGGGACAAACAGGGCAGTTCCAGCTGCATCACGGCGACATGACTGACAGCTCGTCTCTGACCCGAATTCTGCAAACTGTACAACCCGATGAGGTCTACAACCTTGCCGCGCAAAGTCATGTCGCGGTGAGCTTTGAGGAACCTGAATACACCGCCAATTCCGATGCCATGGGCGCGCTGCGCCTGCTCGAGGCCATCCGGTTTCTGGGCATGGGAGAAAAGACGCGGTTCTATCAGGCCTCGACCTCCGAGCTTTACGGTTTGGTGCAGGAAACGCCACAACGCGAGACCACGCCCTTCTACCCGCGCAGCCCTTATGCGGTGGCCAAGCTCTATGCCTATTGGATCACGGTGAACTACCGCGAAGCCTATGAGATGTATGCCTGCAACGGGATCCTCTTTAACCACGAAAGCCCCATTCGCGGCGAAACGTTTGTCACGCGCAAGATCACCCGTGCCTTAGCGCGTATCAAGCTGGGCGTGCAGGACGAACTGCGTCTCGGAAATCTGAGCGCCAAACGCGACTGGGGCCATGCGCGCGACTACGTCAAGATGATGTGGCTCATGCTGCAACAGGACACGCCTGAGGATTACGTCATTGCCACGGGGCAACAGTATTCTGTGCGCGAGTTTGTAGAACGTGCGGCCAGTGTGCTGGGCATGAAAGTGACCTTTGAGGGCGAAGGCGTGAATGAGGTAGGTCGCGACGAGACGGGTAAGATCATTGTCCGGGTCGATCCGACCTATTTCCGGCCCGCCGAGGTGGAGACGCTTTTGGGCGACGCCAGCAAGGCGCGGCAGCAGCTTGGCTGGGAGCCGGAAACGCCATTTGAAGACCTGGTTGAGGAAATGGCACTGAGTGATCTGGAAGAAGCCAAAGATGGATTGCCGCGCGCATGAAGGTCTTTTTGACAGGCGGGCGCGGGATGGTGGGCCGCGCCATTCAGGCGCATGATCGCGCGTCCGAGCATCAGGTCTTGGCACCTAAAAGTGCCGATCTTGATCTGACGCACCGCGAGGCAGTGATGGCGATCCTGGCCAGTGAAAAGCCGGATATTGTCATTCATTCCGCCGGGCGTGTGGGAGGGATTCAGGCCAATATGGCCTCACCCGCGGCCTTTTTGGCGGACAATTTGGATATGGGTTTCAACGTGGTTCTGGCCGCGCGCGAGGCAGGTGTGCCGCAGGTGCTTAACCTTGGGTCTTCTTGCATGTATCCACATGACGCGCCCAATCCTCTGCACGAAGAGAGCCTTGGAAAAGGGGAGCTTGAGCCAACAAACGAGGGCTACGGCCTGGCCAAGGTAGCGGTCGCACGGCTCTGTGCATTCGTCTCTCAGGAACGTGCTGAATTAGCCTATAAAACGCTCATCCCCTGCAATCTCTATGGGCTCAACGACAAATTCGACCCCAAGGTCTCGCATCTAGTTCCGGCGATCATCCGCAAGGTGCATGAGGCAAAAGAACGGGGCGCAGACACGGTTGAAATCTGGGGGGACGGCACAGCGCGGCGTGAATTCATGTTCTCAGAGGATTTGGCAGACGGTGTCTGGGCCGCGGTAGACGGGTTTGAGTGCCTGCCAGGCATGATGAATATCGGTTTGGGCTATGACTATTCGATCAATGAGTACTACGCAGAAGCGGCAAAAGTGATCGGGTGGGAGGGGAATTTCACGCATGACCTTTCAAAGCCCACCGGTATGAAGCAGAAACTTCTCGACGTCAGCGCGCAGACACGTTTTGGCTGGACGCCAAAAACCACTCTGCAAGACGGTATCGCACAGACCTATTTGCACTTTCAGGACCTTTTGAAACGAGGCGACGCATGAGTGATACCGACGGATTCCCATTGGCCACCACAAGCTGGGACGACAAGGAATACGCCGCCATTGAGCGCGTGGTGAAATCCGGCATGTTCTCGATGGGGGCGGAAGTGGCCAAGTTCGAAGACCAGTTTGCCCGCGCCATGGGATCGGCCCATGCGTTGATGGTCAATTCCGGGTCGTCGGCCAACCTGATCATCGTGGCGGCCCTGCGGTATCATTCCAAACACGGTTTGCCGGAAGGGGCTGAAGTCATCGTGCCTGCGGTGAGCTGGTCCACGACCTACTATCCGCTGCATCAGTATGGGCTTTTGCAAAAGTTCGTGGATATCGATCCTGACACGCTCAACTATGATCTTGAGGCTCTGGCGGACGCCATCACGGACGAAACGCGCGCGATCATGGTGGTGAACCTTTTGGGCAATCCCAATGAGTTTGACCGGATCAAAGCCATCATCGGAGACCGGAACATCCTGATCCTGGAAGACAATTGCGAAAGCCTTGGGGCCACCTATCAGGGGCGGCAGGCCGGAACGTTTGGCATCGCGGGCAGCTATTCATCCTTCTTTTCGCACCATATCGCGACCATGGAGGGTGGACTTGTCGTGACAGACGACGAAGAACTCTATCACATCATGCTGTCCGTGCGCAGCCATGGCTGGACCCGGCACTTGCCGAAGGTGAACCACGTAACGGGCGAAAAATCGGACGATCCCTTTGAGGAAAGCTTCAAGTTTGTCCTGCCCGGGTACAACCTGCGCCCGCTAGAGATGAGCGGGGCGATCGGGCAGGAACAGATCGCTAAACTGCCGATGATCGTCTCTGAGCGCCGCAACAATGCCGAACAGTTCCGCGCGCTCATGCAGGGATACCCTCAGATCCGCATTCAGCGGGAAATTGGGGAGAGCAGCTGGTTTGGCTTTTCAATGGTGGTGGAACCGGATGCGGGTTTCAGCCGCGCCGACCTGATCGCGGCACTGGGAAAGTACAATGTCGATTGCCGTCCCATCGTGGCGGGCGATTTCGCCAAGAACGATGTTGTAACCAAGCACATGGCTCATGTGATCCATGGTGAGCTGCGTCATGCCAATGATATTGACCAGAACGGGCTCTTTGTCGGCAATCACCACTATCCGCTTGAAGGCAGATGGGAATTGCTGCGCGCGGCTTTGGATGAGGTTGCAGGGTAGTCGCCGCAAAAGCCTTCTGAAGGCTTTTGCCTTAACTTTTCAGAAAAGTTTAGGCCACACCCGCGCGCAGCGCGTCGTGGATATGGACCAGACCGCAAAGCGCGCCGGTATCCTCAACGACTAGAAGCACCGTCCGCTTGTTTGTGTTCATCACACCTAGCGCCTCGACCAAGAGTGTATCAGGGCTTGTCGTCATGGGATTCTGCGTTGCCACTTCGCCTGCAGAACGCGTCATCAACTGGTCCATGTTGCGGCGCAGGTCCCCGTCGGTGATCACGCCATGCAGGCGGTTGTCAGCGACGACTGCAGCCACACCAAACCCTTTCGCTGTCATCTCCAAAAGCGTATCGCCCATAGTGGTGTCTGGGGTCACAACTGGCAGTTCCTCTCCGGTGTGCATCACGGCGGATACCTTCAAGAGCTGGGCGCCCAGCGTGCCTCCGGGATGAAATGCCAGGAAATTCTCTTTTTCAAACCCACGTAGCTCCATCATGGCCACCGCAATTGCATCGCCCAGAGCCATCGTGCAGGTGGTTGATGTGGTGGGCGCGCCGATGCCGCAAGCTTCGGGGGCGTCGGGTAATGTCAGCACGTGATCTGCTTGACGTCCCAACGTGCTTCTTGGTTTTTTGGTGATCGCAACCACTGGAACAGAAAACCGAGCGCAATGGGCGATGATGTCAGCCAGTTCCCTGGTCTCGCCAGAGTTCGAAATCAGGATCATCGCGTCCTGTGCTGTCACCATCCCCAGATCGCCATGGCTGGCCTCTCCGGGATGCACGTATTGTGCGGGCGTGCCCGTGCTCGCCAATGTGGCGGCAATCTTGGCAGCGACATGCCCGGATTTGCCCATACCAGACACGATGACCCGGCCCTTCGTGGCCAGCAGAAGCTCTATTACATCATCAAACGCATCGGGCAGGGCCTCGCGCATCTGGCTGAGCGCATTCGTCTCAGTTTCCAGAACTGTGCGGGCGATGTCGGAAGGGCGCCGGTCGCTCATGGTCTGTCTTTCTGGTTCATCGCCTTAGCCATACCTGCTGGTTGTCGGGTCGCCTAGTCCTCATGCACAATCTTGATATGCCGCTCCCCGCGCGCCTCGGCGAGGGCCATCTGCTTTTGCCGCTCCCGAAATCGGTCCTTGTCCGTCTCGGTCGTCTCATAGGCACACTGATGACAGGACACACCCTCCTCGTATTCGGGGCGATTTGTATCCTCTGGTAAGATTGGCCGACGACAGGCGTGGCAAAGCAGGTGCGGACCTTCTCGCAAGCCGTGATCAACTGACACACGTCCATCAAACACAAAACAACTGCCTTGCCACGTGCTGTCCTCCTCGGGGACCTCTTCAAGATATTTCAGAATACCGCCCTTAAGGTGGTAGACGTCCTCAACCCCTTGGCCGAGCAGGTAATTGGTCGACTTTTCGCACCGAATACCCCCTGTACAGAACATCGCGATGCGTTTGTTGTGGAACCGGTCCTTGTTGGCCTCCCACCAGGCGGGGAAGTCGCGAAAAGACTCAGTCTCGGGATCAATCGCACCTTCAAACGTACCAATCGCAACCTCATAGTCATTACGCGTATCGATAACGGCGACATCCGGGCTTTGGATGAGCTCATTCCATTCTTGCGGATTCACGTAATGCCCGACACGCGCCTTTGGATCGACATCAGGTTGGCCCATCGTCACGATCTCGTTTTTCAGTCGCACCTTGAGACGGCGAAAGGGTTGGCTGGCGCTTGTGCTTTCCTTCCACTCCAGATCGGCACAGCCGGGTAGGGCACGGATATGAGCCAGCACGGTGTTAATCCCGGCACGCGATCCGGCGATGGTGCCGTTGATGCCTTCGCGTGCCAGCAAGAGCGAGCCGGAGATTTTCTGCGCCTCGCACAGCTCAAGCAACGGCCCCTGAATCGCTTCAGGGTCATCAAACCGCGTGAAATGATAGAGTGCTGCAATCGTGTACATAAACGCGTGATCTAAGGCCTTGTCATCTTTAGAGCAAGGGGCCAGCCATTGACGCGAGACCTTTGCGTGCCTACCCCTTTTAGGCAATGAGGAGGTGCTTTATGACCCATGCCCTGATCGTAATTGACGTACAAAATGATTTTTGCCCGGGCGGCGCGCTGGCCGTGGTAGGTGGGGATGAGATCGTGGCCGGGATCAATGATCTGATGCTGGACGCAGGTGCCGTGATCCTGACGCAGGATTTGCATCCTGCAGGCCATTCCTCTTTTGCCTCCAGCCATGCTGGCAAGGCCCCTTTGGAGATGATCAACATGCCCTACGGGCCGCAGGTCCTCTGGCCGGATCATTGCGTGCAGGGCTCTGAAGGAGCTGACTTTCATCCCGACCTGAACACCACGCACGCCGATATGATCGTACGCAAGGGCTACAACCCGGCCATCGACAGCTATTCCGCCTTCTTTGAAAATGACCACGAGACACCGACGGGCCTGCATGGCTATTTGCAAACGCGTGGCATTGATCAATTGACCATGGTGGGGTTGGCCACGGATTTTTGCGTGAATTTCTCTGCCGTCGATGCCGCCAAGCTGGGATATGCCGTGACCGTGCGGCAGGATCTATGCCGTGCCATTGATCTCAACGGGTCGCTGGCCGCCTCGGTTGAGGGGATGGCCGCCGCTGGCGTCACACTGGCCTGAGGTTTTGGCTCTTACACAAGACATTCAGGCCTGCCGCATTTGCGCAGATCGCTTTGCCGCAACGCACACGGGCCACACGCCGCGACCCGTGGCCTGGTTCGAACCTTCGGCACGGCTCTTGATTGCAGGGCAGGCCCCAGGCATGCGTGTACATCAGTCCGGCAAGCCCTTTGATGATCCGTCTGGCGATAGGCTGCGCGATTGGCTCGGGCTTTCGCCGGACGAATTCTATGACCAAAGCCGCGTGGCTATTGTGCCCATGGCGTTTTGCTTTCCGGGATACGATGCCAAAGGCTCCGACCTGCCGCCGCCCAAAATATGTGGCAAGACCTGGCATGAAAAGGTGATGGTGACGCTGAACAAGGTCCGGCTCTCGGTCATTGTCGGGGGGTATTCGCAAAAGTACCACATGGGCGTAAAAACTCCGGTGACCGATACGGTGGCCGACTGGCGCAGTCACGCCCCGGATCTTTTTCCTTTGCCGCATCCGTCCTGGCGCAATACCGGCTGGCTGAAGAAACACCCGTGGTTCGAGGTTGAATTGTTGCCTGTGCTACGGGAACGGGTGCAAGAGGTGATGCGAGATGGATGAAACGCACTTGGACCGCGCGCATGCTGCTATGGAGGCTGGTGGTGAAAGTGAACGCCTGCGGTTTTATGAAACGCTTGTGGCGGCGGAGCTGTTTTTGCTTCTGGACGGTGAGGCGGAGGGGGATCAGGTGGCCCCGCAGGCCTTTGAGGTTGACGGCCAGGCATTCGTATTGGCCTTTGACACCGAAGAGCGCCTGGCTGGGTTCGCAGGACGAGAAGCGCATTATGTGGCGCTTTCCGGTCGGGCCGCGGTCGAGATGCTTGCTGAGGCCAAATTGGGCCTTGGGCTGAACCTCGAAGCTGGGCCATCCGAGATGTTGTTGCCGCCAGAAGCGATGGTCTGGTTGGTTGAGACGCTTGGAGATGCGCCAAAGGAGGTGGAGGCAAAACCGCAGGAAATCTATGCCCCGGTTGGTTTGCCGGAATCCCTTGTCACAGCGCTTGACGCGCGACTGGCCGCGGCAGAAGGGTTGGCAGAGGCGGCCTATCTCGTTGGGGTAAGTTATGAGTCCGGTGCCAAGGGGCATCTTCTCGGGTTTGTGGATGCGCATCCCGGTGCTGATGGGGCTCTGGCGCGGGCCGTTTCGGAAGTGCTGCAGTTTTCCGGAATGGAAGCGGCTATGCTGGATGTCGGGTTTTTTCAAGCGTATGATCAGATTTGTGCGCGTATGGCTTTGGTCGGTTTGAGATTTGACTTGCCCAAAGCAGAACTGAAAGCAACGCCCGGTGCCGCGCCGGGAATGAACCCGGACCTGCCGCCGAAATTGCGGTGAGACTTGCGTTTAAGGTGCCGGAATTTTCAAAATTCCGGATGCCTCCGGCGGGGATACTTCTGGCCATAAGAAGGGTTTAGTACCCCAGTTTGCGATCCACCAGATTGATGAAATCCTCGCCTGCTTCGCCACGGCGCACGTTTTCCGCGATTACGCGAGATGCTGACAGCGGACGGGTTTCGGACGCGATATGCGGGGTAACTGTGACGTTGGGATGGGACCAATAGGGGTGCTCAGGCGGCAGAGGTTCGACGCGAAAAACATCCAGCGTGGCGTGTCCGACTTGACCTGTGTTCACTGCGGACAGAAGGGCCTCATCATCAATCAACGGCCCGCGCCCAGGGTTGATCACAACGGCCCCCGGCGCCAAGAGGGCCAGGGTGTCTGCGTTTAGCGTGTTCTCGGTTTGCGGTGTGGACGGCAGCAAGAGCACAACAATTTCAGCTCCGCTCAGCGCTTCGGCCAGCCTGTCATTGCCCGAAAGGCATGTGACACCGGGCACCTCTTTGGCACTGCGCGACCATCCTGTTACTGTGAACCCTAGGAAGGCCAATGCCTCCGCACAAGCCTGCCCCAATGCGCCAAGGCCGAGGATCGTCACGGACCGGTCAGTCGCCAGAGGAGGCACATGATCGCGCCACAGTCCGTCCTGACCCAGAATATGAATGTCCATGCCAAGGTGATGGCGCAGCACATGGCCGGTCACCCATTCCACCATGCCGCGCGTCAAACCCTCATCCACCATGCGGGCGAAAGGCTGTATCAGGGTTTGGTTGCCGACGACGTCCTCCACTCCGGCCCAAAGACCAAGAACGGCTTTGGTGCGTGTGAAAGGGATGAAGTCCTGCAAATCGCTGTTGGGGGCATAAACGATATAGTCCACATCCTCAGGCGGTATTTCCGTGCGCAGGTTCACATCCAAACCAAGCTCGCCAAATGCCTGTTTCAGGGTTGGTTCATAGGTCGCCCAGCGCTCGGCCTTGGCGGCGAAAAGAACGTTGATGCTCATGGATTACCTCGGGCGATGCACATGTGCGCTTTGCACAAGACCAAAGCCGAGCATCAGAATGAGCATTGCCGACCCGCCATAACTGACCAGTGGCAGGGGAACACCCACTACAGGGGCCAAACCCATCACCATGGACATGTTGACGGCAAAGAAGAGGAAGAATGTTGCGGCGACCCCAAGAGTCAGGAGGGACGAAAACCGATCTTTGTTTGTCAGTGCGGAGAAAATACAGAAGATGATGATAAGCGCGTAAAGCACGAGAAGCGAGAAGGCCCCGACAAACCCAAACTCTTCGGCCAAGGTGGTGAAAATAAAATCGGTGTGCTTCTCGGGCAAGAAGTTCAGACGTGATTGTGTGCCCTGCATGAATCCACGCCCGGTCCACCCGCCCGACCCAAGCGCAATTTTGGATTGGGTGATATGGTAACCTGCCCCAAGAGGATCCGAGGCGGGATCCAGAAACGTATCGATGCGACGGAACTGATAGTCCGCCAAAAGCTGCCAATCTGTGCCACGGCTTTGGAAGACTGCAGTGACCAGCCCGACACCTCCGGCAATGACAGCTGCAAAATAAGCCCAGTGCACACCGGCTATAAACATGATCAACCCGCCCCCGGTGATGAGCAGGATCGAGGTGCCAAGATCGGGCTGTTTCAGAACCAGAGCCACTGGGATCAGGATCAGGATGACCGGCAGAATGACCCAGAAGGGCCGGGATGTTTTTTGCAGCGGGAGCCAGTCGTAATAGGCCGCAAGCAGCATCACGAGTGTTATTTTCATAAGCTCCGAAGGCTGCAGGCGCATAAACCCAAGATCAATCCATCGCTGTGCGCCTTTACCTTCGACTCCCACCAGTTCCACCGCGACGAGCAAAAGAACAGAGACGATATAAGCCAGCACAGACATGTTGCGCCAGAACCAGATCGGCACCATCGCTACAAAGAGCATGACCACCAGTCCAAGCACATAGCGTTTCATCTGTGGCTCAGCCCAGGGCGAGAAGGAACCGCCCGAAACCGAGTAGAGCATCAGAAAACCTACGCTGGCCACCGCGGACAGCAGAATAATCAGCGGCCAGTTCAGGTAGAGCACCTTGCGAAGGCCTGTGGGCGTGTGCTTGACGGTATATTCAAGATAACTCATCGCGCCGCGCTATGCTCTGTCGCTGTTGGCATTGTCGAAATTGGGTCGCGCCCGACGCAAACGCTCTTGCTGTTCGCGGATGCGATCCCTGTCTGCGGTGGGGTAGGCTTCAAGCGGTGGGTCGCCCCCATAAAGTGCTTGTAGAGTGATATCTCGTGCGATCGGTGCCGCAGCCTTGGAGCCACCACCGCCATGCTCAACAATGACTGCCACGGCAATGCGCGGGTTTTCGACCGGCGCGTAGTTGACGAACAGCGCGTGATCGCGCCGCTCCCATGGCAGGTCTTCATTGCGGAACACGCCGCGCGCGCGTTCTGCAGCGGTGATGTTGCGCACCTGGCTTGTGCCGGTTTTGCCAGCCATGCGAAAGGCGTCTTCTATGATCCGGCTGCGATAGCCTGTGCCTCGCTTGTTGTTGGACACTGCATTCATCGCGTTGCGAACCTCGCGAAGCATGTTCTCATTTATGCCTAGGGGTTCACCACGGTTCACGGGTTGCTCAACACCATCAATCGACTTCACAAGACGTGGCGATACGGAGCGTCCAGTTGCCAGGCGAGCGGTCATCACCGCCAGTTGCAAAGGGGACGCCAAAACAAAGCCCTGACCGATGGAGGCGTTCACACTGTCTCCTACGCGCCAATCATCATTGCGCGTTGTTTCCTTCCAGAGCTTGGTCGGGATTAGACCTTCTGAAACAGAGGTCAGTGGCAATTGGTGCTCAACGCCCAAACCCAGCTTGCGGGCCATCTCAGCAATTTTATCGATGCCGGTGCGCACGGCCATTTCGTAGTAATACACATCACAACTTTCACGCAGGCTGCGATGCAGGTCCACATTACCGTGTCCAGCTCGTTTCCAGCAATGAAAGCGCCGGTTCGATACCCTGAGATGCCCCGGGCAGTAGACCGTTTCATTGGGGTCTGCCACGCCCGCCTCCAATGCTGCCAACGCCGTCACCATTTTGAACGTGGAGCCCGGAGGATATACGCCCTGCATCGCTTTGTTTGGCAGGGGGCGGTATTTGTCCTCCAGAAGGGCCCTGTAATTGGCCACAGAGATGCCACGCACAAAGAGGTTGGGATCAAAGCTTGGTGCCGACGTGCACGCCAGCAAATCCCCGGTTTCGCAGTCCATCACGACCGCCGCGGCGCTCTCGCCTTCCAGTCGCGCGGCGGCGTAGCTTTGCAAGGCGTTGTCCAGAGTGACTTGGACATCCGCACCCGCCTCGCCTTCTACACGGTCAATCTCGCGCATAACGCGGCCCGCAGCGTTGACTTCGACCCGTTTGCTACCGGCTTTGCCACGCAACGTGTCTTCTTTTTGGGACTCCAGACCAATCTTGCCAATCTGAAAACGTGGGATCAGCAAAAGAGCATCCGGGGCGTCAATCTCTTCCAGATCGCGGTCACTGACCGGACCCACATAGCCAATGAGATGCGCGTAGTCGGGCCCCAAGGGATAATGCCGCGACAAGCCCACTTCGGGTGTCACACCGGGCAGGGCCGGAGTGTTCACCGCCACACGGCTGATGTCTTCCCAACTGACACGGTCTGCAAGGGTTACAGGCGTGTCGCCGCGCAGTTTGCGAAGGTCTTCGCGCGCGGCTTCAACCTCTGCGGGATCAAGTGTCACCAATTGGCTTAGCCGTTCGATCACCTGGTCAATATCGGCATCGCCCACTTGTTCTCGGATCATGTTGATGCGGTAGGACGGGACGTTTTCAGCCACCACCCGCCCTTCACGATCAAAAATGCGTCCGCGCGAGGGGGGATGAGATGGATATTGATGCGGTTTTCATCCGCCAAAAGGCGGAACTGATCGGCCTGCTCGACCTGCAGATATCGCATCCTGAGACCCAGTAGGCCCATAAACGCCGCCATCGATCCACCGACCACAAGGCTGCGCCGTGTGACAAGGCGATGGCTTTCGGCGGTGTCTCGTGTTGGACGTCTCATGTCCGGCCTCCAAGGGCGTCAATGTCTCCTGGTGCCAATTTACGCACTCCGAACACGCTTTGCGAGACCACAACAACCAATGGATACGCAATCAGCGTCGCGACAAGCTGCATCAGGCTCAGTCCGAGAGGTGCTTGATCTACAACCAGAACTGCAAGAATAGCGCGGTAGACCAGCGTGATTGTCACCAGCGTTGTCGTCACAGAGGCCCATTCCATCGCAAAGGTGAGATCGCGCAGGTCTATGTGACGTGCGCGCAATGTTTCGCATCCGATTAAAACAAGCGCGGCCCAGAGCCCAGGTGGGCGATGAAACATCAGATCACACAGCAAGAATACTAAGGCAATCAAAACAGGTGGCACAAACTCCGGACGCCGCAGCACCCAGGCAATCGTCAGCGCCAGCAAGATGTCCGGTCCCGCCCAGCCAAGCGGCAGGGTTTGCAGCGGCAGAAGGTGAAAGAAGATCAACAGAAAGACAAGCGTGACATAGATCACGCGCATCGCCCACATATGCACAGCCGCATTCTCAACCATCGGCGGCCTCGGAGCTTTCAAACGGGCTGGGCGGCCCTTGCAGCGGAAGGTCGGGTTCGGCGGGTCCGATCAGGGAGCCAGGGTCCGTTAGCTTTTCGTTGCCCCGGTTTCTCAGAACTCTGAGAAATTCAAGCCGCTCGTAATCGGCAGAGAGTCTCACGCGCAGTCGCCCGCCAGGGTCTTGCGCCACCTGACCGATCAAAAGCCCAGCGGGGAAGACGCCGCCGTCTCCAGAGGTGAGCACTCTGTCACCGGGGCGGACTTGATCCGGCAGTTCCAGGAAATCAATGAGCGGCACAGCGGTATTGTCTCCAATGATAAGTGCCTGTTGGCCCGAAGGCTGGATCGTTGCGGGAATACGGCTGGAGGTATCGGTCAGAAGGATCACGCGCGCGGTGTTGTCGCCCACGCCGGAAATGCGCCCGACAAGCCCCAACCCATCCATTGTGGCCCAGCCATCAATGATACCGTCTCGCGCACCGACATTGATCAGCACTGATTGCCGGAACGGCGAGCCGCTATCAGCCAGAACCACACCCGTCACAAAGGTCAGGCGAGGGTCCAACTGCACGTTGTTCAAATCCAAAAGCCGCGCGTTTTCCTGTTCCAGTTGAAGAGCAGCTTCCTTCCACGCCTTCATCTGTTGCAATTCGCGCCGAAGTTCCTGGTTCTGTTGATAAATTCTCTGGTAGCTTTGAAAGTCACGGAGGATGTTCACGGCTCCGGTAACGGGCGCCGTGGCCCAATCAAAACTGGGCACAACGCGGTCAATGACCTGTGCGCGAAACCGTTCCACCCTTGGGCTGTCAATGCGCCACACCAGAAAGAAACCGACCAGGCACAACAACAGAAAGCCAATCAGCAGCCGCTTGATTGGGCCAGAATAGTCTCCGTTCTGTGCTCTGTCTCGGGCCAAATATACCCCCTTCCCTCAGAGGGTGGGCGTTTCAGCTGTCGTAGTCAATCGCGTGGCGCAGCTGCTTTTCGAACTCCAGCGCCTTGCCAGTGCCAAGCGCCACGCAATTCAAGCTGTCATCCGCAATCGATACGGCCAAACCAGTTTGCTCGCGCAAGGCAAGATCCAGATCCCCCAAAAGCGCGCCGCCACCGGTTAGCATCACGCCGCGGTCCACGATATCGGCGGCCAAATCGGGTGGGGTGGCTTCCAGAGCGGTCATCACCGCTTCGCAAATCTGCTGTACAGGCTCGGCCAAGGCTTCAGCCACTTGCGCTTGGCTGATTTCAGTTTCCTTGGGCACACCGTTCAAAAGGTCACGCCCCCGGATTTGCATCGAGGTGCCGCGCCCGTCATCGGGCATGCGGGCCGTGCCGATTGAGGTCTTGATCCTTTCCGCCGTGCTTTCGCCCACCAGAAGGTTCTGCTGACGGCGTAGGTAATTGATGATTGCTTCGTCCATCCGGTCACCACCGACGCGGATCGAACGTGCATACACGATGTCCCCGAGGCTCAGCACCGCGACTTCGGTGGTCCCGCCGCCGATATCGACAACCATGTTTCCGGTTGGGTCTGTGATTGGCATGCCCGCCCCGATAGCGGCCGCAATCGGCTCGGCCACCAGACCAGCGCGCCGCGCGCCCGCCGACAGCACAGATTGACGAATGGCGCGTTTCTCAACCGGTGTGGCACCATGTGGGACACAGACGATGATCTTTGGTTTCGAGAAAGACGACCGGCGATGTACCTTGCGAATGAAATGCTTGATCATTGCCTCGGCGGTGTCAAAATCGGCGATCACACCTTCACGCATAGGCCTGATGGCTTCAATGCTTCCGGGTGTGCGGCCCAGCATAAGCTTGGCATCTTCCCCAACGGCCAACACTTTCTTGACGCCATCCTTGACATGATAGGCCACGACGGATGGCTCAGACAGGATCACACCCCGTCCTTTGACGTAGACAAGCGTGTTCGCTGTCCCGAGATCGATCGCCATGTCCGACGTGAACAGGCCGGGGATTTTGTCGAAAATAGACATATCGGAATGCACCCTAATGCGATGTACTGCTACGGTTTCCGACTCTGCGGCCGGCGCTGAATGCCCTTATAGAGCGGGGTTATCCCATGCGAAAGAGGCAGTTTCCTCTCTCCCGGCGTCAACCCGCCAGCGCGGCATTTGCATCACGCATCGCGGCACAGAGATGGCCGATTGGGTGAAATTGGGCAAGCTCCGGGCGAAATTCGTGGAAAATCGGGCGTAAATGCACGCAAAACGGGACTTTTGCGGTAGATGCGTAGGCGCATTCATCAATCAAAACTTTACGGTTATTTCGGCAGCAAGGCTTGCATCTGGTGCTGCTGGGGAGGATTGAACTCCCGACCTCACCCTTACCAAGGGTGCGCTCTACCACTGAGCTACAGCAGCGCCTTGCGTGGCGCGGTGATTAGACCGTTCCGCACCCTCGCGCAAGGGTAATCTGGACGCTTTTTCATGTCTGCTGTAGAGAGACTGCATGAGCTCGAAACCCCAGACCTCCAAGCCGGGAAATGCGGCCTCAAGCCGCGAAGACCGGCTCAAGGCCGCGCTGAAGGCAAATCTTGCCCGGCGCAAACAACAGGCCCGGGCCAAAGCTGGGGAAGAGACTGAGGCAGGCAAGGACAAGGACAGTTAACCATGGATTCCATTCTCGTGACGGGCAACGGCCCGTTGAACGGCCAAATCCCGATCGCAGGGGCTAAAAATGCGTGTCTGACATTGATGCCCGCCACCTTGCTGAGCGATGCGCCTTTGACACTGACCAATACGCCGCGGCTGTCGGATATCAAAACAATGACCACGCTGCTGCAGTCCCTTGGTGTCGAAGTCACAAGCCTTCAGGAGGGGCAGGTGCTTGCGCTATCAAGTCATAACCTGACCAACCATGTGGCGGATTACGACATCGTACGCAAAATGCGCGCCTCGATCCTTGTGCTGGGGCCGATGCTGGCGCGCGATGGTCATGCGGTGGTATCGCTTCCGGGGGGCTGTGCCATTGGCGCGCGCCCGGTGGATTTGCACCTCAAGGCGCTGGAGGCGCTGGGGGCTGATCTTGAGTTGAAAGAAGGCTATGTGCACGCCAAAGCCGCTGGTGGCCTCAAAGGCGGCACTGTCGAATTTCCTTTCGTGTCCGTGGGAGCCACGGAAAACGCTGTGATGGCCGCGACATTGGCCAAGGGCACGACGATCATCAAGAACGCGGCGCGCGAACCCGAGATCGTTGATCTCGTTCATTGCCTGCAAAAGATGGGTGCGCAGATCAGCGGCGAGGGCACCAGTACCCTTGAAATTCAAGGGGTTGACCGGCTTGACGGAGCGACGCATCCGGTGGTGACGGATCGGATTGAATTGGGCACCTACATGCTGGCCCCCGCGATTTGTGGTGGCGAGGTGGAATGCCTTGGGGGGCGGATCGATCTGGTCAAATCCTTTTGCGAAAAACTGGATGCAGCCGGTGTTTCAGTGGAGGAAACCAAGGCGGGTCTCAAAGTGGCGCGCAAGAACGGCCGGGTCAGTGCCGTGGATGTGGTCACTGAACCTTTCCCCGGCTTCCCAACCGACTTGCAGGCACAGATGATGGCGCTGATGTGCACCGCCCAAGGCACCAGCATTTTGGAAGAAAAGATCTTTGAAAACCGCTTCATGCATGCACCGGAACTGATGCGCATGGGTGCGGAGATTGATGTGCATGGTGGTACGGCAACTGTCACAGGGGTCGAACGGCTGAAAGGCGCGCCGGTGATGGCCACCGATCTGCGCGCCAGTGTCTCGCTCATTCTTGCCGGGCTTGCGGCAGAGGGTGAAACGCTGGTCAATCGGGTCTATCACTTGGATCGCGGCTATGAGCGGGTCGAGGAAAAGCTCGGCCATGTCGGGGCCAAGATTGAAAGGGTTCAAGGCGAATGAGTGATGACGCTCGATTTGAAGACGGCAGCGAAACCCCTCTGAATCTGGGGGCTTTGGATGAGGACGACCTCAAGGTCATTTCGTCGCTGACGCAAGATGCGGTTTTCACGGTTGCCGACATGACCTGGCGCGCAGGAGAGCACCGCCTGGCCATACTGATCAACCGGTTCCGCTGGGAGGATGACGGTCGCGACCGTCATGGGGCGGAACGGGTGCGCAGTCTTCTGGTGATCGACAACGTACTGGGTGTATCTAGTCAAGGTGTTGACCGAAAAGAGAAAGATACAATTCTATCCGTGCTGTCCGTCACATTCGAACCGGGTGAGGATGGCGCAGGATATGTCGTTCTGACCCTGGCAGGTGACGGCGCGATCCGGGCAGAAGCAGAGGCGTTGGAAGTCAATCTACGCGATGTCACAAGACCCTACAAAGCCGTCAGTGGCAAAGCGCCGGATCATGGCGACTAACCTGCCTCTTGAGCGTATCAGACCGAGCTTGTAAGCCTCGCGGCGAAAGGATCGCCTTATGCCCGTTCGCCTAGATACCAGTTCTGCTGATTTCGAAGATGCCTTCCGTGCACTGCTGAGTGCCAAGCGCGAGGACAGCCCCGATGTGGATGCTGTCGTGGCCGAGATTATTGCTGATGTGCGGGAGCGCGGGGACGCTGCCCTGATCGAGTTGACAGCGCGATTTGACCGGCTGGAACTGACGCCTGAAACACTTCGGTTCTCACGTGCCGAAATCGACGAACTCGTTGCACAAGTACCTGATAACGAAAGCAAAGCGCTCGAGCTTGCGGCGCTTCGCATTCGCGCCTATCACGAAAAGCAAATCCCCGAAGATGCAAACTGGACAGAGGAAAACGGAGCCACTCTGGGATGGCGCTGGAGCCCGGTTTCTGCTGCAGGTCTCTATGTGCCTGGTGGTTTGGCATCCTATCCATCTTCGGTGCTGATGAACGCAATTCCGGCCAAGGTCGCAGGGGTCGATCGGCTGGCTATCGTGGTGCCCACACCGGATGGCGTGGCCAACCCCGCTGTGCTGCTGGCGGCGCGGATTGCGGGAGTGGATGAGATCTATCGCGTCGGCGGAGCACAGGCCGTCGCGGCGCTCGCCTATGGGACGGAAACGATTGACCCGGTGGATAAAATCACCGGTCCGGGCAACGCGTTTGTCGCGGCGGCCAAGCGGCGGGTTTTTGGCAAGGTGGGCATCGACATGATTGCGGGGCCATCTGAAATCCTCGTCATTGCCGATGCGGATAATGATCCCGATTGGATCGCGCTGGATATGCTCAGCCAGGCAGAGCATGACGAAAGCGCGCAGGCGATTTTGATCACCAATGATGCGGGCTTTGGGCAAGCTGTTGAAACGGCTATTGAAAACCGTCTTGAAACATTAGAGCGCCGTGCCATCGCAGGGGCCAGTTGGCGTGACTATGGGGCGGTAATCACAGTGCCCGATCTGGATGTGGCCGCACAGCTTACAGACCGGATTGCGCCCGAGCATCTGGAGCTCTGCGTGGCCGATCCAGAGGCGCTGGCGGCTCAAATCACCCACGCCGGTGCCATGTTCCTTGGCGCCTGGACGCCCGAGGCCATTGGCGACTACGTGGGCGGTCCGAACCATGTTCTGCCTACCGCGCGCTCGGCGCGGTTCTCTTCGGGGCTTAATGTTTTGGACTTCCTCAAGCGGACAACCATGGCCAAGATGACGCCAGAAGCCCTCAAAGCCATCGGCCCGGCGGCCGAAACGCTGGCCATCTCCGAGAGCCTGGAGGCGCATGGGCTGAGCGTGCGCGCACGGCTGGATCGGCTCAATCAGGGGTGATCGCCCCGAATCGTGGTTAACGTCTTTATTTTTAAGGAATTCCGACATCGGTATCGCGTCGGTAATACGTCGGTATTGCGTCGGTGCGGATGTCCGTATGGAGGCGGGTTAATGGCACGTGCGGTGGGGTGGGAAGATGGCAAGGTGTTTTGTGGGATGGTTTGGGACATTGCGCGGCCCAGGTTTTTGCCTTTCACAACGCCCAGGTAATACGCGAGACAAGCGATCAGACCTGTAGGCCGGGGTTCACCCCGGCACAGGTCATGCGTTAGCGCGGTAAACCCCGCCCTACGAATTTGTTTGTGCCCCACCCCCAAAACCACACCGTCGCAAAAACGCTGTGCTGCGTCGCGGCATTCCATTGCCCGTACACATTTCCTGCGCTAGACCTCTGGCCAGACTGCCAGTGAGATGTTCCATGAGCCGTATTTGTCATATTGAGTTGGATGACGCCAACCTGCCGCCGCCCACGCCCGAGATTGAGCAAGAGCGCAAGGTGGCGATGTTTGATCTGATCGAGGAAAACTCGTTCATTCTGCCCAAGCGCGATGATCGCATCGCGCCCGATGGTCCCTATCGTGTTGGGCTGGCCATCCGCGAAAAGCGGCTGGTGTTTGACGTGCAGACCGAAGACAACAAACCCGCGGCTGAGTTTCACCTTTCGCTCAGCCCGTTTCGGCAGGTGGTCAAGGATTACTGGGCCATTTGCGAGAGCTATTTTGATGCGGTGAAAAACCTGCCGCCGAGCCAGATTGAGACCATCGACATGGCCCGACGCGGTATTCACAATGAGGGCGCGCGCGTGCTCGAAGAACGCCTTGAGGGCAAGGCGGAGATCGACAATGACACGGCGCGGCGGCTCTTTACGCTGATCTGCGTGCTGCATTTCGGGGGCTGATGCGCATGACCGAGGAGCTTCCTCAGTCCGTTCTGTTCTGCTGTGACCACAATTCTGCGCGCTCGCCTATGGCCGAGGGCATCATGAAGAAATTCTATGGCACGGGCACCTATGTGCAATCCGCCGGTGTCATGGGGGACATGGATATTGACGGGTTTTCCATTGCCGTGTGCCAGGAAATGGATGTCGAACTGGCCCGGCACCGCACGCGCAGTTTTGACGAGATGGAAGAGTGGGGCGATGACCTGTCGTCTTTTGATCTGGTTGTGGCGCTCAGCCCGGCCAGTCAGCGCAAGGCGCTGGAATTGACGCGGGTCTTTCACTTGGATGTGGTCTATTGGCCGATTATGGACCCCACTGGGCTAGGTGAGACACGCGAGGCGAAGCTCAACGCCTATCGCCAGAGCCGCGATCAGATCATCCAGCATCTTAAGTCCCGTTGGGGCGAACCGAGGACCGAGACATGAGTGCAACAGCCACCGTTCAAGCCTATTTTGAGGCCTTTAATCGGGGCGATGTGGCCGCAATGCTGGCCTGTCTGTCCGATGATGTGGCACATCACGTCAATGAAGGGCAGGTGCGGCACGGCAAAGAGGCATTTCGCGCCTTTTGCGAACACATGAATCGGTGTTATCGCGAAGAGCTGACCGATATGGTGGTCTTTGAAGCCGAGGCGGGCCGCCGTGCAGCGGCGGAATTTATTGTGAACGGCACTTATCTTGAGACCGACGAAGGGTTGCCCGTGGCCAAAGGGCAGACCTATCGCCTCCCGGCGGGGTCGTTCTTTTCACTGACGGATGGAAAGATTTCCCGGGTCGTGACCTACTACAACCTCGCAGACTGGACGCGTCAGGTGTCATGATGTGCAGGTTGGTTTTGCTTTTCTGCCTGCTGTTTGGCGCATTGCCAAGCGCGGCGGGTGAGACCACACCCAAGCTTGACATCTTCCCGCAAGTCATTTCGAAAAGCTGCTATGGCGGTCGTGCCGAGAGCTATGATGAATGCGGGGATCAGACACGGCATCTGGCAGACGCAAAGGTGCGGGCGGAGGAGACAGGCAAGACGGTTCTGGTCATGCTCGGGGCCGAGTGGTGCATCTGGTGCCATGTGTTGAAGAACTACCTGAAGGGCGAGTCCGGGTTTTTCGAATACACGCTCGAAGGTAAGTCCGGGTACAACATGAACGAATTTGCCACTCAAGAGGACAAAGCGCAGGCCGCCGCGCTGGCTCGCTTTGCCGCCGAGAATTTTATTATTGCGGCGATTGAGGATCAGTATGCCACAGGCGCGGACCGGGTTCTTGTGAAGACCGGGGCAGGGGGTGAGCTGATCAACTGGATCCCGTTTGTCTATGCACTGGATGCGCGAGGTCAGATGACCGGGCGATTGCCCACGTTTCAGGAGCGCCCCGAGATGGAGCATCGGCGTGAAGGGGTGCTTTGGTACCGTGGTTATGATCGGGCCGTATTGCTGGAGGAGCTGAAACACCTTCGCGATCAGGCGCAAAAATGAGCCGGGCCATGATAGAGACACGTGTCCTGACCGGAGCCGCGCTTGATATGGCTCTGGATGATCTAGCGCAACTGAGGATCTCCGTCTTTCGCGACTGGCCTTATCTTTATGACGGCGATCTGGCCTATGAACGGAACTATCTGCAGACTTATCGGGACAGTGCGGACGCCATCCTGGTTGGTGCTTTTGACGGGGACCGTTTGGTGGGGGCATCGACGGGTACGCCGATGGTCGATCATGCCGAAGATTTTGCATCTGCGCTGAGTGGTGTTGGCATTGCTCTAAGTGACATCTTCTATTGCGCGGAAAGCGTGCTTTTGCCGGAGTATCGCGGCCATGGGGTGGGCCATGCGTTTTTCGATGCACGAGAGGCACATGCGCGTGGTCTTGGTTGCACGAATTCGGCGTTTTGTGGTGTGGTGCGACCGGTTGGTCATCCACTGAGGCCCACAGATCACAGGCCATTGGACGGCTTTTGGCACAAGCGGGGATATGCGCCCGTGGAGGGGGCTGTGGCGCAGTATCGCTGGAAAGATATCGACCAGCCCGGTGAGACCGATCACGACCTTCAATTCTGGATGCGGGCGCTTTAAAAGTCCCGCAACAGACGTCCCAATCCGGGCAGCTTGTCGTTGACACCTGCCAATCGCAGACAGTCCCAAAGCATTGCCTGATTGGAACAGATCACGGGTTTTCCCAAGCTCTGTTCAATCTCATCCACCACCTCAAGACTGCGCAGCGCCCCGCAACTGAGCAGCACGGCATCCGCATCGGGATTATCAATCGCGCGGGCGTAGTCCTTTATATACTCTGGCGCCACACGCACCATTTCGGTGTCATAGTGAAGCCCCATGCCATGGGCTGACAAAACCTCAATACCTGCACCCGTCAGGTAGTCGACAACGGCGGCATTCAACGCATCGGTATAGGGGCTGCCAAGCACGATCTTTTTGGCTCCAATTGCTGCCAGTGCCTTGCGAACGCCGCCTGCCAGAGAGGTTGGGGTCGCGCCGGGCACGCCTTTGGTCAATTCCTCGCAGGTCTCCTGCTCGCCCACGGCAACGGTCCCAGAGGTGCAGGCAAAACAGATCACATCAAGCCCGTCATCGGGCAAAATGCGCTGGGCGGCTCCGGCCAAAGACCCGCGCACCTGAGCCAGGCTTTCGGTCGAGATTTCGCGCGGCATTGTTGCCCGGGCAAAGAACGCACCGACGCCCGTGGGCATGTGTCGGATCATATCCTCTTCGATGGTTTGCTCATTGGGGATCAAAACAAAACCGATCCGTGCGCGCGCATGCCGTCCTTCGTCCAGTCGGGGTGAGGCGGAAAGCAGTGCGTCTGCAAAAGTGTCAGGTGGTGTTCGCGGCGTCATGTTTGGCTGTTCCCTGAATAATTTACGTTAGGTTACACCTCGCGGGTGCCAGCTCCAAAGACCAATTTTCCAAGCGTTCTGTGTCTTTGCTGCATGACACAGCGCAACTTTGTTTCTCCGAAGTAAATTCAGGACTTCCCAGAGCGAATCACTTTTGTTAACCTTTTGGACAATAAAAAAATAAAAGGCAGGCATTCAGGTAATGGAAACGAGCTTTCGTGGCACGTTTGTTATCTCCTGGTCGCAAACAGAAATAGACGGTCTAGGCGGGGCTCCTGTTGGGGCTTTGACCGTTGGGGCGACATGGTTGTGGCGTGGGGATAGCGTACGTGTGGATGGACCAAGCGGCGTTTTGCGGCTTGAGAAAACAGAACATGATGACGCGCGGCGCAAATGCGCAGCTAAAATGGTCAGGCGGCTGGTCACTGCGGCCAGGACAAACACGACACAATTGGAGACAATAACTGTCGGCGACACGCTGACCGACAGTTGTTTTGTCGTCACCAACGGGATCAAGAGCTATACGGTCACCGTGATCGAGGTCGGCGGCGGGGCGCAGCCTTTGCTGATGTTCCTTGACGATGTGCCGCCACACGAGACCGAGATGTGGGTTGTGCATCACGCATTGCAGCAAACCAAACAGACCGCGCAGGGCACCGAAGAGGGGGTGTGATCTGCTTCACGCCGGGCACGCGGATTGAAACGCCTGAAGGTCCACGGCTGGTCGAAGAACTGCGCGAAGGCGATTTTGTGCAGACCAAGGATAATGGTGCGCAAGAGGTTCAGTGGATCGGAAGCCGCAGGATGAGCGGCGCGCGGCTTTTTGCGATGCCGCATTTGCGCCCAGTGCGCATCCGACCCGGCGCTCTGGGACCGGATCGCCCGGATGCCGAGCTTTTGGTCAGCCCGGAACATCGCATGGTTCTGCAGGGTGATGTGGCGCGTGCGCTTTTCAACACGCCCGAAGTGCTGGTGGCGGCGCGGGATCTGGTGAATGACCGGTCCATTCTCGTCGATCTGGCGGTGCGCGAAGTGACCTATGTCCACATCCTTTTGTCACGGCATCAGATCCTTTGGGCCAATGGCGTGGAAACCGAAAGCTTCCACCCTGCCAGCGCGGCCCTCTCGGCACTCGATCTAGAGGACCGGCGTCGGCTTCTTGAAATTAACCCGACTTTCGAGTTCGACCCGCAATCTTATGGGGCCTTTGCACGGCGCAGCTTAACGAGGTCCGAGACGGCCATTTTGCTGCACGAAGCGTCTTAACATCTACAGATTCGAAACGGCCCGGGCGGCTCAAAAACCGCGCCGGGCGTTTTCTATTTCGTTATGATCTCAGGTCCCATCAGCGTATTCGGCAGGAAGGTCGAGATCGCTGGGATGTAGGTGACCATGATCAGGAACACGAAGAGCACCGCGAGGAAGGGCAGGGCGGCGCGGACCACCGCCATCATCGGCATTCCGGCGACGCCGGACGTCACGAATAGGTTCAGGCCCACAGGTGGCGTGATCATCCCGATCTCCATGTTCACCACCATGATGATGCCAAGGTGAATGGGGTCGATCCCAAGCTCGATGGCAATGGGAAAGACCAGCGGTGCGACGATGACCAGTAGCCCCGAAGGTTCCATGAACTGCCCGCCAATCAGCAGGATCACGTTGACCACCACCAGGAACATCACCGGCCCAAAGCCCGCATCCAACATTGCCCCGGCGATCTGTTGTGGGATTTGTTCGTCTGTCAGCACGTGTTTGAGGATCAGCGCATTGGCAATCACGAAAAGAAGCGTGACCGTCAGCTTGCCTGCCTCAAAGAGCGTGTTTTTCGTGTCTGGGTGGAAGAATACCGTGAGCAATGCTTGCGGCGCACGCAGCAGGCTTTTGTTCCTGGCGTCCCCATCGGTCGCGAGCGGCCCCATGTCTTTGTAGACAAAACTTGCGATGAAGAAGGAATAGACCGCCGCGACGGCTGCTGCCTCGGTCGGGGTGAAAATCCCGCCATAGATGCCACCCAGAATGATGACGATCAGGAACAGACCCCAGGCGGCCTCTCGGCCGGCCTCAAAGATTTCGCCCCAACCGCGCCATTCGCCCTTGGGCAGGTTCTTGACCTTGGCCATGACGTAGATGGTGATCATCAGCATGAGGCCTGCCATCAATCCGGGGATCACACCGGCGAGGAACATGCGCCCGACCGACACCTCAACCGCGGCGGCGTAAACCACCATCACGATCGAGGGCGGGATCAGGATTCCAAGTGTGCCCGCGTTACAGATCACACCGGCGGCGAATTCTTTGGTGTAGCCCACCTGTCGCATACCGGCGATGACGATTGTCCCGATGGCCACCACGGTGGCCGGCGACGAGCCGGACAGCGCGGCGAAAAGCATACAGGCAAAGACGCCGGCGATGGCCAAGCCGCCGGGCAGGTGCCCGACACAGGCGATGGAAAACCGGATGATCCTTTGAGCGACGCCACCCGTGGTCATGAAGCTGGAGGCGAGAATGAAGAACGGGATGGCCAGCAGGGTGAAGTGACCCTCAAAAGCCTCAAACAGCGTCTGAGCAATCGAAGCCAGTGATGAGTCCGAGTACCAGAGCAGGAACAAGGTCGAGCTGAGGCCAAGTGAGACCGCGATGGGCACACCGATCAGCAGAAGACCAATCACCATGCAGAAGAGAAGGGCGACTTCCATTATTTCTCTCCCTCATGGCTTGAACGAATTTCTTCCAGCTCATCCTCTACTTCGTGGCTGGCCACAAGCCGGTCCGTGTCCCCGCGCCAGATGGCCAGCGAGGCTTGCAGGAAGCGGATGGTCAAAAGCAGCATCGACACTGGCATGACGATATAGGGAACCACCTTGGGAAGCTTTTCGTAGGACTCGCCGTAGTTGATCATGTCCTCAAGAAACTTGAAGGCCGAGATCATCGGGACGTCCTGGACCTCGTAGAACGACTGAGAGCGCGCATCGAGGTTCAAACCGGTCGGGAACCAGCGCCCGGATGTGGGCGGCAGGTCGGCAAAAACGGCCCAGTAGTCATAGGAGCCTTTGAGCAGCAGGAAGGAAAACGCCAGACAGCAGGCTGCCGATATCAGGCCCAGTGTCTTGCGCGCGCCGGGCGACACCATGTTGATGATCGCATCCACACCGAGGTGGGAGCTTTTCTTGACGGCGTAAGACGCCCCCAGAAGCACCAGCCAGGCAAACATGAACACTGTCAGCTCAAGTGCCCACAGGATGTTGGAATTGAACACAAACCGCGCCACCACGTTGGCGAAGGTCACCACTGTCATCAGACCCAGGAGCACCGCGATTATGGTTTCCTCTATCTGGTC